>NZ_JBVJGW010000012.1:0-265742 GCF_055587105.1 Streptomyces sp. NPDC048461
CTACAACTGATGACCGGCGCCCCGCTCTCCGGCCGGATCATCCCGCCCGGCGCCCCGCTCCCTCCTCCGCCACCGGACCCCCCGGGCCCGGGGGGGGGGGGCGGGCCCCCCCCCCCGGGGGGGGCCCCCCCCCCCCCCCCCCCCCCCCCCCCCCCCCCCCCCCCCCCCCCCCCCCCGGCGCCCCCCCCCCCCCCCCCCGGGCGGGGGGCCCCCCCGGGGGGGGGGGGGCGCCCCCCCGGGTCCGTACCGCCGCCCCGCCGCGCCCCCGCCGCACCGCCGTACCGCCCCCCGCCCCCGCCCCCCGCCCCCCGCCGGGAGGCTAGCGGCGGAGGAGGGTGACCACCGCCGCGCCGCCCAGGCCGATGTTGTGGGCGAGGCCCACCCCCGCCCCCGGCACCTGCCGCGCCCCCGCCTCGCCCCGCAGCTGCCACACCAGCTCCGCCGCCTGCGCGAGTCCGGTCGCCCCCAGCGGGTGCCCCTTCGAGATGAGCCCGCCGGACGGGTTGACCACCCACCGCCCGCCGTACGTCGTCGCCCCGCTCTCCACCAGCTCCCCGGCGGCGCCGTCCCCGCACATGCCGAGCGCCTCGTACGTCAGCAGCTCGTTGATCGAGAAGCAGTCGTGCAGCTCCACCACGTCCACGTCCTCGATGCCGAGCCCCGACGCCTCGTACACCTGCCGCGCCGCCGCGGCCGTCATCGGCTTGCCGACCACGTCGATGCACGAGCCCGACGCGAACGACGCCTCCGTGTCCGTCGTCATCGACTGCGCCACGATCTCGACCGCCTTGTCGTGCAGCCCGTGCCGCACCACGAACCGCTCCGAGACCACCAGCGCCGCCGCCGCGCCGTCCGAGGTCGGCGAGCACTGGAGCTTGGTCAGCGGGTCGTGGATCGGCTTGGCCGCCAGGACGTCCTCCACCGAGTACACGTCCTGGAACTGCGCGTTCGGGTTGTTCGCCGAGTGCCGGTGGTTCTTGGCGCCGACCGCCGCCAGCTGCGCGGCCGTGGTGCCGTAGCGCTCCATGTGCTCGCGCGCCGCGTTCCCGAAGATCTGGGCGGTGGGCGGGGACATCTCGAAGCCGTGCCCGGCGGCCATGATCCCGTAGTGCCGGGCCACCGGCGAGGTCGCGAAGTCCCCGCCGTCGGCGCCGCCGCCCAGCGCCCCCCGCTTCATCTTCTCGAAGCCGAGCGCCAGCACGCAGTCGTTGATGCCGCCCTCGACGAACTGGCGCGCCATCATCAGCGCCGTCGAACCGGTCGCGCAGTTGTTGTTGACGTTGTAGACCGGGACCCCGCTCAGCCCCAGTTCGTACGCCGCCCGCTGGCCGGCCGTGGAGGCCTGGAAGCAGTAGCCCACCGGCACCTGCTCGACCAGGCCGTAGTCCACGCCCGCGTCCGCGAGCGCCGCCGACCCGGCCTCCTTCGCCATGTCCCAGTACTGCCAGTCCCTCGACTCCGGCTTCTCGAACTTCGTCATGCCGACGCCCACGATGTACGACTTCATGCCCCTGCTGTCCCTTCGGTCGGTTCCCTGCGCGTCCGGTCGGTCCCTGCGCGTCCGGTCAGTCCCTGGGGAGGCCGAGGATCCGCTCGGCGACGACGTTGAGCTGCACCTGCGTGGTGCCCCCGGCGATGGTCAGGCAGCGGGACATGAGCATCCCGTGCACCGCCCGCTCCCCCGCCCCCTCCCGCACCGCGCCCGCGGGCCCCAGCAGTTCGAGCGCGAGCTCGGCGGTCCGCTGCTGGTGCGGGGTCTGGACGAGCTTGCGCACGGACGCGCCCGCGCCCGGCTCCAGCCCCGAGACCTGCTGGAGGGTGGTCCGCATCCCGATGCAGGCCAGCGCGTGCGCCTCGGCGGCCAGCGCCCCGATCCGGGCCCGGTACGCGCCGTCGAGCGCGTCGGAGCGGGCGATCAGCGCCTCCAGGCCGGTGTCGAAGGTCATCTGGTCGGCCATGTGGACCCGCTCGTTGCCCAGGGTGTTGCGGGCCACCTTCCATCCCCCGTCGGCGGCCCCGACGAGCGCGTCGGCGGGCAGGTGCACGTCGTCGAAGTACACCTCGTTGAAGAGCGCCTCGCCGGTGAGCTCCTTGAGCGGCCGGACCTCGATGCCGGGGGTGTTCTTCATGTCGACGAGGAAGTAGCCGAGGCCCTTGTGCTTGGGCGCCGCAGGGTCGGTCCGGGCGAGGAGGATCCCGAAGTCGGCGCTGTGCGCGGAACTCGTCCACACCTTCTGTCCGTTGACCTTCCAGCCGCCGTCCCCGGTGCGCTCCGCCCTGGTCCGCAGCGAGGCCAGGTCGGAGCCGGCTTCCGGCTCCGAGAACAGCTGGCACCAGGTGGTGTCCCCGCGCAGCGTCGCCAGCAGGTGCGTCCCGATCTGCTCCGGGGTGCCGTAGGCGAGCAGCGAGGGCACGACCCAGGTGGCGATCCCCAGGTCGGCGACCCTGACCCCGGCCGCCCGCAGCTCCTGCTGGACGACGAGCTGCTCGACGGGTCCGGCGCCCAGCCCGTACGGGGGCGGCAGGTACGGCGCCGCGTAGCCGGTCGGGGCCAGCACCCGGCGGGCGGCCGCGGGGTCGAGGCCGCGCGCGTCCTCGATGGCGGCCCGGGCCCGTGCCCGGTGCGCCTCGGCCTCCGGCGGCAGTTCCAGGCGCAGTTCGCGCCGGGCGCCGGCCGCCGCGAGCCGGGCGGCCCGTACGCGGTGCCCGTCGCCGGGGCCGAGGAGCTGGCGGGCGACGAGGGCCCGGCGCAGGTGGATGTGGGCGTCGTGCTCCCAGGTGAAGCCGATGCCGCCGAGGATCTGGATGCAGTCCTTGGCGCAGGAGTACGCGGCGTCGAGCGCGGTCCCGGCGGCCAGCGCGGCGGTCAGCGACCGTACGTCGGCACTCTCGTCCACCGCCCGCGCGGCGTCCCAGGCGAGCGCCCGGGCCTGCTCCAGGCGGACCAGCATGTCGGCGCACAGGTGCTTGACCCCCTGGAACCGTCCGATGGGCCGGCCGAACTGCTCGCGCACCTTGGCGTGTTCGGCGGCGGTGTGCACCGCCCAGGCGGCGGTCCCGCAGGCGTCGGCGGCGAACAGCGTGCAGGCCAGGTCCCGCACCAGGGCCGCGTCCAGCTCCAGCAGCCGCCCGGCCGGCACGGCGACCCCGCGCGCCCGCACCTCGGCGGTGGGCCGGGTGGGGTCGGCGGCCTCGTGCGTACGGATGTCCAGCGCGGCGGCGTCCACGGCGAACCAGCGGGTGCCGTGCGCGGCCTCCGCCGCGAGCAGGACGAGGTCCGCCTCGCCGGCGCCGAGCACCGGGGGCGCGTCCCCGTCCAGCAGGTGGCCGCCGCCCTCGACCGCGACGGCGGTCAGACTGCCGGGGCCCAGCGCCACCGCGCCGACCCGGCCGGCGAGCGGCTCGGCCCCGGCCCGGTCCAGCAGTACGGAGGCCAGCGCGCTCGGCAGGAAGGCCCCCGGCAGCGCCCCGCGGGCGGCCTCCTCCACCACGACGGCGAGGTCGAGCAGGGTCCCGCCCTCCAGGTGCGGCTCCAGCAGCCCCGCCTCGGCCAGCGCGTCCCAGTAGGCGGGCCGCACCCCGGTCCGCGGCGGGCTGTCGAGCAGCTTGCGCACCTCCTCGGGCGGCACGACCCGCGCGACCCAGCCGCGCACGGCCTCGGCCAACTCCCGCTGTTCCTGCGTGATTCCGATGCCCATGCGCGGCAGACTAGAACACGTTCCAATCTGACGGAAGGTCAGAACTGCAACGCGTTCTTGCCCGGGTGTGCCGCGTGCGGGGGCATGCCCGGCCGCTTCGCGGGGTCAGGAGCGCTGGTAGTAGTACCCGTCGGCGTGCGCGGGGCCCACGTTGTGCTGGAGCCCGGCCGGCTCGCTCCTGCTGAAGAAGGACGCCTCCAGGACCGCACAGAACTGGCCGGTGGACCTGCTCTTGTCCACCGCGGCGGCGCCGATGTTGATCCGGGACCCGCCGGAGGCCACCGACGTCACCTTGGCGGTGTTCTCGCAGTGGCCCATGGCGGTGTTGCTGATCAGCCGCACGGCCCCGGAGGACGCGATGGTCACCGTCACCGGCTGATTGATGTTGACCTGCTCCTTGTAGGTCCAGGAGCCGACGAAGTACGCGGGGAGCCCGCCGCCCCCGGAGGAGCCCCCGCTCGGCGAACCGCCGCCGCCCGGCGCACCGGAACCGCCCGGAGTCGCGCCCGAGCCGCCGCCGGGGGTGGCGCCGCCGCCCGCGCCTCCGGCGGCGGGGCCCGAGCCGGTGCCCTTGGTCGCATCGGTACCCGTACCGCCCGCTCCCCCCGGGGTGCCGGCGGCGCCGCCGGGCGTCCCCGCGCCCGACGCGGCACCCTGCGCGGCGGCGCCGCCCGGGGTCGAGGCGCCGCCGACCTGGCCGCCGACCTGACCGTCCGGCGCCGGGGCGGCGGGGCTCTGGGAGCCGGGCCCGCCCGGGGTCGGTGAACCTGCCGCCCCGGAGGGGGAGCCGCCGGGGGTGCCGGGCACCGCGGGAGCGCTCGCGGCCGGGGGCGAGGCCTGCGCTCCGGTGCCGGCGCCGCCGCCGAACGGCTGGATCAGGGCCACGGTGCCGCCCCCGACCCCGAACACGAAGACGGCCGGAACGGCGATGGTCAGGCGGCGCCTGCGCCCGGACCTCCCGCCCCCGGCCGTGGCGCCCCCGGCCGGCGGGCCGGGCTCCGGGCCCCGCTCGGGGCCGGCCGAGTCGCCGGCCGAGGGGCCGGGCACCGGACCCGGCACGGAGGCGTCCACCAGATCGGCAACTGGGGCGATGACCGCCCCGGCCACCGCCCCGCCGGACGCCTCCGCCGGCCGCAGATCGACCGTCGCCCGGTCGGTGTCACCGGCCGGGGTCCGCGCCGCGCGCTCGGGCACCGCCTCCACGTCGAGCAGCCGCGCCGCCTGCCGGGCGAGGCGCGCCACCACCTTCGGCGGCAGCCACGCCCCGGCGAGCACCGCCGGACGGACCCGTTCGGGATCCTCCAGCAGCTCCTCCACGCCAGGCCGTTCGTCGACGGGCTTGGCCAGGCACCGGGCGACGAACGCGCGCAGCGCCTCGTCCCCGATCCGCTCCAGCGCCGGCTCGCCCTCCACGATCTGGAACATCACCGCGTGCTGGTTGCTCGCGCCGCGCCCGAAGGGCAGCTCGCCCGTGGCCGCGTACATCAGGACGCAGCCGAGGGTGAACACGTCGCTCTTCGCGCCGGCGCGCTGCCCGCGCACCTGCTCGGGCGACATGAACCCCGGCGAGCCGACGACCAGGCCGGTGCTGGTGAGCAGCGACTCGACGGACGTCTCCAGGGCGCGCGAGATGCCGAAGTCGATGACGCGGGTGCCCTCGACGGTCAGCATCACGTTCGACGGCTTGAGGTCGCGGTGCACGATCCCCGCCGAGTGGATGTCCTGGAGGGCGTGGAGCAGTCCGTCGGCCAGGGCGTGTACGGAGCCCACGGGCAGGGGACCGTACCGGCGCACGATCTGCTCCAGCGAGAGCCCCGGCACGTACCCCGTGGCCACCCAGGGCAGGTCGGCCTCGGCGTCCGCGTCCAGCACGGGGGCGGTGTACCGCTCGCCGACGCGCCGGGCGGCGTCGATCTCGTGGCGGAAGCGGGCCCGGAACTGCGCGTTCGACACGTGCTCCTCGTGCACCACCTTCACCGCGACCGTGCGCCCACCTTCGGACCGGGCCAGGAACACCCGCCCCATGCCGCCGGCGCCGAGCCGCCCCAGCAGAACGTACGGGCCGATCCGGGTCGGATCCCCGGCCGCGAGCGGCTTTATGCCGCCGTCGACGTTGTCGTCGTCGTTCAGTGCACTGCCCATGCTGCCCGCCCCCGGTGATCCCCTGTGGTCGCCCGAACCGGCCGCCCGGCCGTTCGAACCCGCCACAGACTAGGGCCAGTTGGATGCAGGACGAAGGCAAGGGTGACCGAACGGGACGACGTCCGGCGTCAGAGGCTCCGCACGAACTCCGAGAAGGCGGCCGGAGCCACGGTGAAGGCGGGCCCGCCGGGATTCTTGGAGTCCCGCACGGCGATCCGGCAAGGCTGCGCGGCAACCTCGACGCAATCCCCGCCGGTGTCACCGCTGTACGAGGACTTCTGCCAGGCGGCGCCGCCGAGGGGGGCACACTCGACGCACTCACCGCCGGTGTCGCCGCTGTACGAGGACTTACGCCAAGCGGCACCGCCCAGGGGGGCGCACTCGACGCACTGACCGCCGGTGTCGCCGCTGTACGACGATTTACGCCATTGCGCGCCCGACAGGTGCTGGATGGTGTCCATAGCGTTCCTCCATTACACGGGCGATCCGCGCCGCCGAGTCCTTCACGGAGAGGGCTGCGGCCTGCACGTGATCGTAACGGAGCGAACCTTCCCGGAAAGCTTGTGGATTGGCCGTCATGTGGCCCTGCACGAAGTCCTCGGTGTAGACGAGATCAGGGTCGTCGTCGAACCGCAACAGGTTGAAGGAGCCCATCAACCCGGCGTGGGCGCCCACCTCGAAGGGCAGAACCTGCACCTTCACCCACTCCCGCTCCTCCAGCGCCAACAGGTGGGCGAGTTGGTTCCGCATGACCTCCCGGCCGCCGATTTCCTGATGCAGTACAGCCTCGCTCAGCACCACCCACATCAGTGGCGGATTCTCGCGGTCCAGGATGCGCTGGCGGTCCATCCTGGCCTCCACCTTCGCGTCGAGCCCCTTCGGCGACCGGCCGCCCAGCAGAGCCCGTGCATACGCTGGCGTCTGCATCAGCCCGTCCACCAGCTGGGCCTGGAAAGAGGAGATGTACGCCGCCCTCGCCTCCATCTCGGCGTACGGCTGGAACCAAGTCGGGAGTTGACTCCGCAGCACCAAGCCCGCCAGTCGCGAGAACATCCCTCCCGTCCCCAGCGCCGCGTCCACCCGTTCCGAGAAGTCCCTGGTCGGGACCTTGCGCGCCGTCTCGATCTGCCCGATCAGGGAGCCCGTGCAGAAGATGATGCTGCCGAGCGCACCTTGCTTCAGGCCCGCGTCCTCCCTCAGGCGGCGCAGTTCCGAGCCGTAGTAGTCCAGCGGCGAGGCGCCGGGGTCCAGATCACGGATGTTGACCATGAGGCGGTCACCCCCAAGTTCACGCGATGCGGCGTTCGTTTCGAGCCGTAGCCGAGCGTAACCATCCCGCTCCACCCTGGTGTCATGAATCACGCAACTGACCTGCTCCCCGCGGGCATCGGCGACAGCTATCGCATGGGCTTCACCGTCGGTGAGCACTCGGCCCGGCCGATACGGCGGATCCTGCGCGCGTTCCTGCGCCACTGGGGCCTGGCCGGACTGGCCGGGGACGCGGAGCTGGCGCTGACCGAGCTGGTCGCGAACGTCGTGCGGCACGTGCCGGGGCAGGTGTGCCGGGTGGTGATCCTGCGGCAGCCGGACGGGCTGCGGGTCGAGGTGTCGGACGCCTGCCCGGATCCGGTCCGCCCCGCCCCCGCGCACACGGGCCCGGGGGAACCCGCCGGGGGAGGCCGGGGCCTGCTCCTCGTCGAGGCGCTGACCGACCGCTGGGGCTGCCTGCCGCTGCCCGTCGGCAAGACGGTCTGGTTCGAGTGCGACGCCCCGCGGACCGCCGATCCCGGGCCGCCCGGCCCCCGCCATGGACCGCTACCGGGCGGTAGGGCAACATGAGCGCCCAGGCCCGACCACCCCTTCACCCCGCCGGAGACGACATGGCCACCCCCAAGCCGGAGACCCTCGCCGCCTTCGAGGCCGCCAAGGGGTTCATGCCCGTACGGGAGGGCCTCGCCCTGTACGAGGCGGCCGTCGCCGCCGCCGCACTCGGGCTCCCGCTGCTGGAGGTCGGCACGTACTGCGGGCGCTCCACGATCCTGCTCGCCGACGCCGCCCGCGACGCCGGGGTGGCCGCGATCACCGTCGACCACCACCGCGGCAGCGAGGAGCAGCAGCCCGGCTGGGAGTACCACGACCCGACCGTCGTGGACCCGGAGGTCGGCCTGATGGACACGCTGCCCACCTTCCGCCGCACCCTGCACGCGGCCGGGCTGGAGGACCACGTGATCGCGGTCGTCGGCCGCTCCCCGCGGGTCGCCGCGGCCTGGGCCGGTCCGCTCGGGCTGGTCTTCATCGACGGCGGTCACACCGACGAGCACGCCACCGGCGACTACGAGGGCTGGGCCCCGCACGTCGCCGTGGGCGGGACGCTCGTCATCCACGACGTGTTCCCGGACCCGGCCGACGGCGGGCAGGCCCCGTACCGGATCCACCAGCGCGCCCTGGCCTCCGGGGCCTTCGAGGAGACCTCCGTCACGGACTCGCTGCGCGTGCTGCGCCGGACCGGTCCCGGCCTGTAAGGCGCGTACCGACCCGGCACACAAGCACACCGACCCGGCATATAACCGCACCGCGCCCCCGGATGGCCCAGGGTCCGTACGGGGGCGGGAGCGCAGGTCTAGCATCGCCGCGTGCGCTACGACGACAGTTCCCCCTCCCCCGAGTCCGGCTCTGCGGTCAGCCCGGACCGTCCCTGGTACGCCCGCCGCTCCACGCTCGTCGTCGCGGCCGCCGCAGTCGCGCCGGCCTGCCTGGCGGGCTGGCTGCTGACCCAGGTGCTGGTCTCCGACGGAGCCGGGGAGCGGCCCCCCGGGGCGTCCGCGGCGTCCGGCCCGGACGCGAAGCCCGGCGCCGCCCCGGCGACGGGCAGCCCCTCGGCCCCGGTCTCCGCATCGGCGTCCGCCTCCGCCTCCGCTTCACCCTCCCCGGCGGCCTCCGCGGCGCCCGCCCCGGCCAAGGGGCCGCTGACCGGCCGGACGGTCGTCATCGACCCCGGCCACAACACCGGCAACTTCAAGCACAGCAGGGAAATCAACAAGCAGGTGGACATCGGCACCAACCGCAAGGAGTGCGACACCACCGGCACCACCACGAACTCCGGCTACATGGAAGCCGAGTTCACCCTCGACGTCTCGCTGCGCCTCAAGGCCGTCCTGGAGGCGCAGGGCGTCAAGGTGGTCCTCACCCACCAGGCCGACCGGCCCTGGGGCCCGTGCATCGACGAGCGCGCCCGCATCGGCAACGAGGCGGCGGCCGACGCCGTCGTCTCGGTCCACGCGGACGGGGTCTCGGCCGGCAGCCGCGGCTTCCACGTCATCCTCCCGGCCACCGTCAAGGCGGGCGGCGCCGACACCGCGAAGATCGTCGGACCCTCCCGCGAACTCGGCGAGCGGATCGCCGGGAACTTCGCCCGGACCACCGGCTCCGCCCCCGCCAACTACCTCGGCGGCGGGACCGGACTGGTCGTCCGCGACGATCTGGGCGGACTGAACCTGTCAACCCGCCCCAAGGTGTTCATCGAATGCGGCAACATGCGTGACGCCAAGGACGCGGCGCAACTGACGAGTCCGGAGTGGCGGCAAAAGGCGGCCCTGGGCATCGCGAACGGCATCGTCGGCTTCCTCGGCGGGTAGTCCCCACGGGCGGTCCCGCCGGGACCGCCCGCCGCCCCGACCCCCTCGGCCGCCGGTGACCTCCGTACCATGGTGCCGCCCGCCCCGCTCCAGGCACGCTCTGCGACCGCGGCACCACGAGACGACCGAGACCGAGAAGGACACCTAAGACGTGAACATCCGCTCCCTCACTCGAGGCGACGGCGTGGTGATCGGAGCAGCGGTGCTGCTGTTCATCGCCTCGTTCCTCGATTTCTACTCCTCCCCCCGCATCGACACCCCGAGCGCATGGGACACCGACGCCTACCGGCTGGTCCTCCCCAGCGTCTTCCTGATCGGCTTCATCGCGGCCGGCCTGCTCGTCGCCGCCCGCTTCCAGCCGGAGACCCGCAAGGTGCTGGGCCTGCCGCTCGGCGCCTGGGGCGCCGTGCTCGCGGTGTCGGCGGCCTGGTCCGCGCTGTGGGCGCTGATCACCTGCCCGAGCTCGATCGACCTGGGCGCGGGCGCCGTCATCGCCTTCCTCGCCACCCTGCTCCTCGCCGGCGTGGCCCTGTTCGGCTCCAAGGTCCCGGCGCTCGCCGGCGGCCTGGTGCCGGAGCCGAAGCCGGCCGCGGTCCCGCCCTACGGCGGCCAGCCCCAGCCGGGCGCCGGCTACGGCTACCCGGGCGGGCAGCAGCACCAGCAGCAGCCGTACGGGAACACCCCGCAGCCGGTCCCGCCCTACGGCGGCACCCACGAGCCCACCCCCACCCCGACCCCGACTCCCGGCCCGGGTCCGCAGGACGCGTCCCGCGGGGGCCAGCCGGCCCCGGCCGCGGACTTCACCCCGTTCTGGTTCGCGGTCCCGGTGGCACGGCCCCTCTTCGGCGAGGACGGCTCCCCCGCCCCCATCGCGGAGCTCGCCCCGGGCACCTGGTACCTGGCCGTCGACCAGCGCGGCCCGTCCACGCTGATCGCCCAGACCCAGGACGGCCGCCGCGGCGTCCTCAACGACACGTCGAACATCCAGCGCGGCTGAGCCCCCGCGCCCCCGCGCCTCGGACCGTCGGCAACGGCCCCCCGCCCCCTTCCGGGCGGGGGGCCGTTGCCCTACAGTCACCTGACGCATCGTCAGGAACGGCATCGCGCGGAGGGGACCGTACATGCGCCTGGGACTCGCACTCGGCTACTGGGGCCGCGGCCCCAACCCGGACCACCTCGACCTCGCCACCGAGGCGGAGCGCCTCGGCTACGACTCCGTGTGGACCGCCGAGGCCTGGGGCTCGGACGCCTTCACCCCGCTGACCTGGATCGCCGCCCACACCTCGCGGATCCGCCTCGGCACGGCCATCGCGCAGATGGCCGCCCGCTCCCCCACCGCGACCGCCATGCACGCGCTCACCCTGGACCACCTCTCCGGCGGCCGGATGATGCTGGGCCTCGGCCTGTCCGGACCGCAGGTCGTCGAGGGGTGGTACGGGCGCCCGTTCCCCGCGAGCCCGCTGACCGCGACCCGCGAGTACGTCGACGTCATCCGCCAGGTCCTGCGCCGCGAGGGCCCGGTCGCCCTCGACGGCCGCTTCCACCAGCACCCGTACCGCGGCGGGGACGGCACCGGCATCGGCAAACCGCTCAAGCCCATCACGCACCCGCTCCGCGCCGACCTGCCGCTCCTGCTGGGCGCCGAGGGACCGAAGAACATCGCCCAGACCACCCGCATCGCCGACGGCTGGCTCCCCCTCTACTGGTCGCCGACCCGCACCGACGTCTACCAGGCCTCCCTCGCCGACCTCCCCGACGGGTTCATGATCGCGCCGATGGCCCGCGCCAAGGTCTGCGACGACGTCGCCGAGGGCCTGCTGCCGGTCAAGGCCATGCTCGGCTTCTACATCGGCGGCATGGGCCACGCGGCCCGCAACTTCCACGCCGACCTGATGGCGCGCATGGGGTACGAGGACGAGGCCCGCCACATCCAGGAGCTGTTCCTGGCCGGCCGCAAGGAGGAGGCGGTCCTCGCCGTCCCGGACGCCTTCGCCGACGAGATCTCCCTGATCGGCCCCCGCGAGCGGATCGCCGAACGCCTCGAACTGTGGCGCAAGGGCCCCGTCACGGACCTCCTCCTGACGGCCCCGGACCCCCACACCCTGCGCGTCCTGGCGGAACTCAACAGCTGACGGCTGACGGCTGACGGCTGACGGCTGACGGCTGACGGCTGTCCCGTTCCCGGAAGAGCCCTCCCGGCGGTTCGAAATCCGGTGGATCCCCCACCGGCCCGCCAGGCACAATCCGCGGGACAGCCGGGGCCGGGGCGGGGAGCTTGCTTGGACGTGTTCGCGTGTGCCGGGTGCGGCACGGAGCTGACGGCGCCGGTGTCCCGGGTCGACGCCCTCCCCGTCCACACCCACCACGGGGGGTGGGAGGAACTCCATCCCCCGCTGATGGACCCCTCGACGTACGCCGTCGAGCCCCTGCCCAGCGGACCGCCGTGGCGGCCGTGGGAGGAGGTCGGCGAGGAGGCGGCGGCCCGGCAGGGCGTGTACGCACCGGTGTACTTCGTCTCCTTCGGCGCGCGGAACAGGATCGTCATCGCCCCCGGGGACTCCCGGTCCATGGGACTGATCCCCGAGCAGTGCGAGGGCTACTGCCGTGGCGTGGACGGCCGGACGGGCCCCAACCTGGCGTGCGGAGGGTGCGGGCGGGCCGTGGCGACCCGCGTCGACGACTGCGGATCGTGGCAGACGGTGTGGCTGGAACCCGACGCGGTCGTGCGCCGACCCTCGGGGCTCCCCGCCGTTCCGCCCCCGGACTGGGACGACCTGCGCCGTCCCGAGCACCGCGTCCCGCCCGTCGAGCTCGACGGGTGGTGGAGCCGCCGCTGGGAGGCGGCGGTCGGCGTCGCCCTGGCCCACCTCGTGGCGGTGACCGGGGACCGGCCCGTGACCCTTCCCGCCGGGCCCCTCGCCGACCTGCTCGGCCACGCCCTCGACCGGTACCTCCCGGCCGGGCCCGGTGCCCGGTCCCTCGGGCTCGCCGGGCCGGGGGTCCCCGCGCCGCACCCTTGGCCCGACGTGCTCCTCGTGCCCCGGCACCCCCTCACGGGCGCGACCTGGAGCCCGACCGGCGACCGCGGGGCCTTGGTGCCGCTGGACAGCGGGGTCTGGGCGTACCTCGCCCACCCTGCCGAGACATCGCCGATGCCCGCGACCGGGGTGCTCCCGGAGGGCGTCCTGCGCGACGACTACCCCCTGCCGCCTTTTCCGTGGCACCCGCTGACGCCCCATCAGGACGCCTTCGAGTACACCCGGACCCGGCTGCCCGCCGTGCACGGCACCCGCCCGCACCGGACCGGGCTCTAGCTCCCGGGGTCCGGCTCCGGGTCCGGGTTCGGTCGTGGGATGGCCTCCAGGAGTTCGTGCAGGTCCAGGGCCATGACGGCGATCTCGATGGTTCCGCCGTCGCCGCCGTCCCCGTACGTGCAGGTCACGATCCGCGAGCCGGGGTTGATGGACATCGCCTCCTTCACGGAGGGCGCCCGTACCGCGGTGGCGCGGCCGTGCGGCAGCGGGGCGGGCTCGCCCCGTACGGGGATCCAGCGGGCCGCTCCCCCGTCGGCGTGCACCCGGCCCGGGCGCCAGCGGCCCGTACCGGCGGGCTGCCGGGCCATGCCGGGGATCCCCGGCACCGGTCCGGCCGCCGTCCGGCGCAGGTGCTTGCGGCGGAGCAGCCAGCCGGCCCCGGCCGCCGCGAGGACGGCCACCACGATTTCGATCACGTCCCATTGAAACAGGCCGGGCCGCCCCGGCCGCCCGCCCCGGCCGCCCGCCCGGGCACGCGGAGCGGGCGGCCGGGTCCGACCGGCCGCCCGGATCCCGCGTGCGGGGCCCGCCGGCTACCCGCCGAGCTGGGAGACGCTGGGGACCTTGTCGGTCACCGTGGCTCCCGCGCTCTTGCCGGCCTCCTTGACGCCGTTGATGACGTCCTGGAAGGCGCCGATGTCGGCGTCGCCGGCCTGGCCCTTGCGGAGCTTGGTGCCGAGCCCCTTGAGGGACTCGATGCCCGCCGTCAGCGGGACCATCGCCTTGGACAGCAGCGGGTCGCCCTTGGCGTTGTCACCGGCGGCCTTCAGCCTGTTGTACGCGAAGGCACCGGCGAGACCGGCCTTGACCAGCGCGAACGTACGTCCCTTCGCGCCCTTCTTGAACTTGCCCGCCTGGTACGGCTTGATGATCCACTGGTACGTCGCCCCGGCCGCGAGACCGGCGTTGGCGACGAACCGCGTCTTGGCGAACTTCTGCTTCTCGGCGCTCGTACTGGGCGACGGCGTCGCGGCGGCCGCCTCGTCCGCCTCGTTCGCGGCCGGCACCGCGGCCGCGAGGGCCGCCAGCTCGGCCGCCGAGGCCATGGAGACGCTCTCGCCCTGGGCCCTGCTCTCACCGCCGCCGCCGCACGCGGTGGCGCCGGCCAACAGCGACGTGGACAGGACCACGGCGGCGAGGGATCGACGGAAACGGACGGATGTGGGTACGGACACGATTGCCTCCGGGGACTGAGGTGTCCTCCGCAGCCTCGCCCCGGCCGCCCGGATCCGCCCTCCGGGAGGGCCCGTTCGGGTGCACGTTCGTCTTTACGGCAGGTTTACGACACGCCCGGGCGGCAACACGGGGTGCATGACATCACACACGCGGACGCGTACCCGGGGAAGCAGTCAGGCAGGCCGCGCCGTCGCACTCGTGGCGGACGTGCTCGCCTTCGTGATCGGCCTCTGGATCCTGCTGTACCTCCTGGAGGCGAACCAGGCCAACGGCCTCGTCGACTTCATCCACGACGCCGCCAGCTGGCTGGCCGGCTGGTCCTACGACCTCTTCACCTTCAGCCGTGAATGGGTCCAGGTCGTCGTCGGCTACGGCGTCGCCGCCGTGGCCTACCTCCTCATAGGCCACGCCGTCGCCGGCTGGCTCTACCGCCGCTGACGGTGCCGCCGGTCCGACGGCACCAGCGGCACGACCGGTTCCCGCGGCACCAGCCGCCTCAACCGCAGCAGTCGGGCTCCAGCCCGGCCGGGAGCGAGGCCCCGCCGAACACCTCGGTGGTGGCCTCGTCCCCGCCCAGCGCCGCGACCGCGAGCAGCAGGGACCCGGCGGTCCACGTCGTCTGCTCCACCGGCCAGACCGCCTCGTCCTGGAACACGTAGCCCGTCCAGTACATGCCGTTGTCGGCGCGCAGGTGCGTGATCGACCGCAGGACCTCCAGGGCCCGGTCGGACTCCCCCGTCGCCCACAGCGCGAGCGCCAGCTCGCAGGACTCCCCGCCCGTGACCCACGGGTTCGGCAGGACGCAGCGCACGCCCAGGCCGGGGACCACGAACTCCTCCCAGCGCTCCGCGAGGCGCTCGGACGCCTCGGCGCCGGTCAGGGCCCCGCCCAGGACCGGGTAGTACCAGTCCATCGAGTAGCGGTTCTTGTCGAGGAAGCGCTCCGGGTGGCGCCGGATGGCGTGCCGCAGGGCACCCGCCGCGAGCTCCCAGTCGGGCTGCGGCTCCTCGCGGTGCTCGGCGATGGCCAGGGCGCAGCGCAGCGCCTGGTGGATGGAGGAGGAGCCGGTCAGCAGGGCGTCGGTGACGGGCGTGCCGTCGGCCTCCCGCTTCCAGCCGATCTCCCCGCCGGGCTGCTGGAGGGTCAGTACGCACTCCACGGCCGCGTAGACGGCCGGCCACATGCGGTCCAGGAAGGCGTCGTCGCCGGTGGACAGGTAGTGGTGCCAGACGCCGACGGCTATGTACGCGGTGAAGTTGGACTCCCGGCTCGCGTCCTGCGGCTCGGCGGTGTCCACCCCGGCGGGCCGGTCGGCGTAGGCCGCGTACCAGGAGCCGTCCCGGTTCTGGTGGCGGACCAGCCAGGCGTACGCCCGCTCGGCCGCCTCGTGCTCGCCGGCCGCGTCCAGGGCCATGGCGGCCTCGGTGTGGTCCCACGGGTCGAGGTGGTGGCTGCGGAACCACGGGATGGCCCCGTCGGACCGCTGCGCGGCGAGGATGCCGGCGACGGTCAGCGCGGCCTGTTCGGCGGTCAGTACGCCGTCCAGGACGAGGTGTTCCGGCTCGGTGCGCCCGGGTGAGGTCACTGGGCGGCGCCGACGGGGAGGTGCGGCTTCGTCGCGTACGCCACGAAGGACTTGCCGATGACCGGGTTGAGGGCCTGCTCGGCGAGGCGGGTGGCGAGGGGCTTCTTCATGATGTCCCAGACCAGGAGCTTGTGGTACGCCTTGACGGGCAGGGCCTGGTCGTTGTCGACGCCGAAGGCGCACTTGAGCCACCAGTACGGGGAGTGCAGCCCGTGGGCGTGGTGCGTGCCGTACGGCTTGAGGCCGGCGGCCTCCATCTTGCCGAGCAGCTCGTCGGCCTTGTAGATGCGGATGTGGCCGCCCTCGACCTCGTGGTAGGCGTCGGAGAGCGTCCAGCAGATCTTCTCCGGGCCGTAGCGCGGGACGGTGATGGCGATGCGGCCGCCGGGCTTGAGGACGCGGACCATCTCGGCGAGGACGCCCTTGTCGTCGGGGATGTGCTCCATCACCTCGGAGATGATGACGACGTCGAAGGAGTCGTCGGGGAAGGGCAGCGCGAGCGCGTCGCCCTCCATGGCCGTTGCGGTGGCGCCGGCCGGGGCCTCGCCGGCCTCCTTCATGGCGGCGAACCACTTGGCGACCTCGCGGATCTCCTCGCCGTTGCGGTCGACGGCGACCACCTGGGCGCCTCTCCGGTAGCACTCGAAGGCGTGCCGGCCTGCGCCGCAGCCCAGGTCGAGTACGCGGTCGCCTGCGGCGAGCGGGAACCGGGAGAAATCGACGGTCAGCACGGGGTCCTGCCTTCGCGGTCGCGGGGGTGGAGGGGGTGGGGGCGGGGCGTGGATCGGGGGAACCGGCCGGGGCGGAAGGTCACCGGGTACCGGGGGTGCGGGCGGCGGCCGCCGCGATGGCGGCGCGGTAGTGCGCCGCGGTGCCCTCGGCGGCCTTGGCCCAGGTGAAGCGGGACAGGACCCGCTCGCGCCCGGCGGCGCCGAGTCTGGCGCGCAGCTCGGGGTCGCCGAGCATCCGGCCCAGCGCGGCGGCGAGGGCGCCCGCGTCGCCGGGGGGCACGGCCAGGCAGGTCTCGCCGTCGGGGCCGGCGACCTCGGGGATCGCGCCGCCGGTGGTGGCGACGAGCGGGGTGCCGGTGGCCATGGCCTCGGCGGCCGGCAGCGAGAAGCCCTCGTACAGGGAGGGGACGCAGGCGATCTGGGCGCTGCGGACGAGGTCGACGAGTTCGGCGTCGGTGATGCCCTTGACGAAGCGCACGGCGTCCTGGAGCCCGTACGTCTCGATGGCGCGGGCGACCGGCCCCTTCTCGGCGCGCTTGCCGACGACGACGAGGTGGGCGGCGGGCTGCTCGGTGCGCAGCTTGGCGAGGGCCTCGACGAGGTGGACGAGGCCCTTGAGCGGGACGTCGGCGCTGGAGGTGGTGACGATGCGGCCGGGGACCTCGGCGACGGACTCGTCCGGCGACCAGAGGTCGGTGTCGGCGCCGATGTGGACGACGTGGATGCGCTCGTCCCGGACGCCGAGGTGCTGGGCGATCTCCTGCTTGGAGGAGCCGGAGACGGTCAGCACGGAGGGCAGGCGGCGGGCGACGCGGCCCTGCATGCGGGTGAAGCCGTACCAGCGGCGCACGGAGGCCCGCTTGCGGCGGTCCTTGGCGGCGTCCAGGTCCAGCTGCCGGTCGACGGTGATGGGGTGGTGGATGGTGGTGACCAGCGGCGCGCCCAGGTTGCCCAACAGGCCGTAGCCGAGGGTCTGGTTGTCGTGGACGACGTCGAACTCACCGGCGCGGGCGGCGAGGTGGCGCCGGGCCCGGAGCGAGAACGTGAGCGGCTCGGGGAAGCCGCCGGTCCACATGGTGGCGACCTCGACGGCGTCGATCCAGTCCCGGTACTCGTCGCGCTTGGGGGTCCGGAACGGGTCGGGGTGCCGGTAGAGGTCCAGGCTCGGCAGCTCGGTGAGCGTGGCGCCCGTGTCGAGGACCGGGTAGGGCTGCGCGCCGATGACCTCGACGGAGTGTCCGAGGCGCACGAGCTCGCGCGAGAGGTGGCGGACGTAGACGCCCTGCCCGCCGCAGAACGGGTTCCCCTTATAGGTGAGCAGTGCGATGCGCATCGGGCGGTCGCCGTCAGTGGCGGATCCCTCGAAAGGGCCTGTCACCATGGCCTCAGCGGTCACTCTCGGCCCCCATCTCCCTGCACTTTCGCCGGAGCGTAACCGCTCGGATAATGTAGAACAAGTTTCAGACTTGATCCGTCGAAGACCATTGAATCTACCGGCCGGAAACTACACCGTAAGAGGCGGAGCAGGTGATTCGCGCCACGACTCCGGCGCCTGGCATGCTGGCTCCGGATCAGCCCGGAACCTGCCCCCTCATCCGCCCCCGCACACGACACGGAACGCCATGGAACGGGACACATGACAGCGGAAGCGAAGGCCGTCACCACGCCGGCGTCCCCTCCCCTGACGGAGCGCCAGGAGGCGCGCCGCCGCCGGATCCTGCACGCCAGCGCCCAACTGGCAAGCCGGGGCGGCTTCGACGCCGTGCAGATGCGGGAGGTCGCGGAGTCCTCCAGCGTGGCGCTCGGCACGCTGTACCGGTACTTCCCCTCCAAGGTGCACCTGCTCGTGGCCACCATGCAGGACCAGCTCCAGCACATGCACGCCACGCTGCGCAAGCGCCCGCCGGCGGGCGACGACCCGGCGGCCCGGGTCGCGGAGACCCTGATGCGGGCCTTCCGCGCCCTCCAGCGGGAACCGCACCTGGCCGACGCGATGGTGCGGGCACTGACGTTCGCGGACCGCAGCGTGAGTCCCGAGGTGGACACGGTGTCCCGGCTGACGACGGCGATCATCCTGGACGCGATGGGCCTGGAGGCCCCGCCGACGGCCGAACAGCTCTCGGCGGTCCGCGTCATCGAGCACACCTGGCACTCGGCGCTGATCACGTGGCTGTCGGGCCGCGCCTCGATAGCCCAGGTCAAGATCGACATCGAAACGGTCTGCCGGCTGATCGACCTGACGTCCCCGGAAAAGTCCTGATCCTGCCGGTCATCCGGATGCCGGCGGACGGCCGCCCCGCAGATTCCGGTTCCGGGCTCTCACCCGCCTGAGGCGGACAGCCGGGTCCGCGGCTCAGGAATCCGGGCTCGCGCTCCCGCCGTTGCGGGCCGCGGTCTCCGAGAACGCGTCCAGGCACGCGACGGTGCGCTGGGTCGCGATCAGCGAGAGCCGTCCGTCGCCGTCGGGGGCGACGTGGGCGACCTCCATCTCCCAGTCCCCCCTGGTCAAGGCGAGGGTGCGGGTCCGGCCCTCCGCGTACCACCCACCGCGAGCGGGCGTCCAGCCCCGGCGGGCCAGGTCGTCCGCCAGGTCGTTGACGGTCTCGGCCGCGACGTCCACGCGGCTGTCCCAGGCCGCGATGCAGTCGCCCGTGGCGGCGCGCATCTCCCGCTGGTGCGGCAGGTCGAGCTGCGGCGCGGAGCCCAGTCCGGCCCGGCCGGCCACCTCCGTCAGCTCGGCGGCCACCGCCGACCGCGCCGGCTCCGCCCCGGCGCCCAGGGGCGGACCGGCTGCGGCCGGGTCCGGGTCACAAGCCGTCAGCAGGGCGGCCGCGGCGACCGCCGCGACCCCTGCCCATGTCCTCGTACGCATGCGGTCCCCACCCCCGGCGGCGTCGCCGGAGGCGGGTCCGCCGGTGATCGCCGCAGGAGTGTGCCACACCGCCCGGACCGGGTGCGACCAGGGGTTATTCCTCCGGGGGGAAGACCGGTTCGCCCGTGGCGGCCAGGGTGATCAGGATGGCTTCGACCGGGCAGCCCTCCGCCGCCGTGAGGACCGGCTCGTTCGCGTCCGTCTGCGCCGCCCGCGGGTGCGACTGGCGCGCGGTGTCGAGGGCGAAGCCCTCCGGGGCGTGGTTCACGCACATCCCCGAGCCGATGCAGACCCCGCGGTCCACCTCGACCTGCCAGCGGTCGCCCATCAGGCACCCGCCTCATAGCCCGCCGGCAGGTGGATCATCTTGTGCTCCAGGTACTCGCCGAGCCCCTCCGGGCCGAACTCCCGCCCCAGGCCGCTGTTTTTGTAGCCGCCGAACGGCCCCAGCATGTCGAGGCTGAAGGTGTTCACGTTGAAGGTGCCCGTGCGGACCTGGCGGGCGAAGTCGATGCCGTGCTCGACGTCGCCCGTCCAGACGCTGCCGCTCAGCCCGAACTCCGAGTCGTTGGCGATGCGCAGGGCCTCCTCCTCGTCCCCGTACGGGATCAGGCAGACGACCGGACCGAAGATCTCCTCCTGCGCGATCCGCATGGAGTTGTCGACGTCGCCGAAGAGGGTGGGCTCCACGTACCAGCCCCGCTCCTGGCCCGCCGGACGGCCGCCGCCGGTGAGGATCTTCGCGCCCTCCTCCTGGCCGATGCGGATGTAGTCCAGGGAGCGCTGCTGCTGGCGCCGGGCCACCAGCGGGCCGAGCTGCGTGGCGGGGTCGAGGGGGTCCCCGACCACGAGGGCGCCCGCCGCGGCCGCGAGGGCCTCGGCCACCTCCCCGTACCGGCTGCGCGGTGCGAGGACGCGGGTCTGGGCCACGCAGGCCTGGCCGTTGTTCATCCAGGCCGCGGGCACGATCCCGGCGACGGCGGCCGCGATGTCGGCGTCGGGGAGGACGACGGCGGCGGACTTGCCGCCGAGTTCGAGGGTGACGCGGGTGAGGTTGCGGGCGGCGACCTCCATCACGCGCCGCCCGGCGGCGACCGAACCCGTGAAGGCGACCTTGTCGACGCCGGGGTGCCCGACCAGGTACTCGCTGACCTCGCGGTCGGCGGGCAGGATCGACAGCACCCCCTCCGGCACCCCGGCCTCGCGCGCGATGTCGGCGAGGATGTAGGAGTCGAGGGGGGCTTCCGGGGAGGGCTTCAGGATGACGGAGCAGCCGCTCAGCAGCGCGGGGCCGAGCTTCGCCGCCGCCACGAACTGCGGCACGTTCCACGGGATGACGGCCGCGACGACCCCCACCGGCTCGCGGCGCACCAGGATCGGTCCGAGGGCGCCCTGGCGGTGCTCCTCGTACGGGTAGGCGCGCGCGACGTTGATCGCGGCGTCGTAGACCATCATCGGGCCGAGCGCCTGGGCCAGGACGCTCCAGGAGTAAGGGGAGCCGTTCTGGGAGCTGATCGAGCGGGCGATCTCCTCGTGCCGTACGGCGATGGCGTCCTTGATCCGGGAGACGACCCCGATCCGCTCCTCCAGGCTCATCCGCGGCCAGGGCCCCGAGTCGAAGGCCCTGCGCGCCGCCGCGACCGCCCGGTCGACGTCCGCCTCCGAGGCGTGCGGGACGGAGCCGATGACCTGCTCGGTGTGGGGGGAGACGACCTCGATCGTCCCGGTGCCCAGCGGATCCGTCCACTCCCCGCCGATGAACAGCTGTCCGTGTTCCACGAGCTCCGTCATGGCTGATGCCTCCTGCGGCTTGGCGTTCCCGAACTGATACCAGTTCTAGTTCTAGGAGTCCACGGCCAGGACGGAACGGCGGAGAAGATCGAACGACTGGTCAGATGCGCCCGGAGATGGTCGACTTGGGCTACTACTGCAACAAGTTCTCGTTCGCCGCCGGGCGGACGGACCCGTGCACCGACGGGTTTCACAGACAGGGGGCCCTCATGCCGGAGGACACGTCGCACACCACCCCGCAGGCACCGCCGCGGGTGACGCCGGAGGCGGCCCCGCACCCGGCCCCGCCGACGCCCCCGCAGGTCACCGACCACGGCGGAGGCGTCTGGGCCGTCAAGGTCCCCATCCCCGACAACCCGCTCGGGCACACCCTCGTGCACGTCCTCGACACCGACCGCGGCCCGGTCCTCATCGACACCGGCTGGGACGACCCCGACTCCTGGGACGCCCTCGCCGGCGGCCTCGCCGCCCTCGGCACGTCCGTCGCCGACGTCCACGGCGTCGTCATCACCCACCACCACCCCGACCACCACGGCCTGTCCGGCCAGGTCCGGGAGGCATCCGGGGCGTGGATCGCCATGCACGCCGCCGACACCGAGGTCGTCGTGCGCACCCGCGCCTCCGAGCCCGGCGTCTGGTTCGACTACATGAGCGAGAAGCTCGCCGCCGCCGGAGCCCCCGAGGAACACGTCGCCCCGCTCCGCGCCGCCCGCGCGAGCGGCCGCATGCGGACCCTGCCCGGGCTGCGGGCCGCCGTCCCCGACCGGGAGATCGTCCCCACCGAGCTGCTCCCCCTCGCCGGCCGCCGGCTGCGGGCGATCTGGACTCCCGGCCACACCCCCGGCCACGTCTGCCTCCACCTGGAGGAGGAGCACCCCGCCCAGCTCCCCGGCAACGGCCGCCTCTTCTCCGGGGACCACCTGCTGCCCGGGATCTCGCCCCACATCGGCCTGTACGAGGCCCCCGACGAGCACGGCGTGACCCGCGTCACCGACCCCCTCGGCGACTACCTCGACTCCCTCGAACGCATCGGCCGGCTGCGCCCCGCCGAGGTCCTCCCGGCCCACCAGCACGCCTTCACCGACGCCCCCGCCCGGGTGCGGGAGCTGCTGGACCACCACGAGGAGCGGCTGACCGGGCTGTGGGAGTTGCTCGCCGAGCCGCTGACCCCGTGGGCGCTGGCGGAGCGGATGGAATGGAACCGGCCCTGGGAGCAGATCCCGTACGGCTCCCGGAACATCGCCGTCTCGGAAGCGGAGGCGCACCTGCGGCGCCTGGTGAAGCAGGGCCGCGCGGAACCGGTCCCGGGCAGCGACCCGGTGGCGTACCGGGCGCTGTGAACCGTACGGGCACCCCCGCGGCCGCGGCCCGGTAAGGGGCGCGGGGGGCCCGCGCCCCGGGCACGGGAGCCGCGGGCCGGTACAGTGGGCAGGTCGTCCACACTTCCGTACGGGGGGAAGCCGGTGCGAATCCGGCGCTGACCCGCAACCGTGACCCGCCCCGGCCGCCGCCGGGCGGGGAGCCGGAATGCCCCGTAGCGGAGGTGCGCGGCTCGTGCCGCCGGGTCCCCCGGCGGCCGGCACCGTCGAGGTAAACGGAGCCGGAGCCCGGTGCCTGCGCGTGCCTGCCTCCCGCTCCCCAGCACGAGAGGCACCCGCCCCCATGATCGTCCGCCGCAGCGCCGCCGCGCTCGCCGCCTCCGCCGTGCTCTGCGTGGGTGCCGCCCCCGCAGCCCTCGCCGACACCGCGCCGCCCGCCTCCCCGTCCGCGCCCCCGGTGATCCCCTCCGGCCTGTACGGCAAGAACGACCCGACGTACGACGGCGTGTGGCGGCAGTCCTTCGCCCTGCTCGCCCAGCACACGGTGGGCGTCAAGCCCGCCGGGCAGGCCGTCGACTGGCTGGTCGGCCAGAGCTGCGCGAACGGCGCCTACGCCTCCTTCCGCGCCGACCCGTCCGTGGCGTGCGACGACAAGACGATGTACGACACCAACGCCGCCGCCGCGGCCGTGCAGGCCCTGAAGGCCGTCGGCGGCCAGGACGCCGCGGTCGCCAAGACCGTGGGCTGGCTGAAGTCCGTGCAGAACGAGGACGGCGGCTGGGCGTACGTCCCGGGCTCCCCGAGCGAGGCCAACTCCACCGCCCTGGTGATCAGCGCGCTCGCGGTCGCCGGCGAGAAGCCGGCGGAGCTCCGGTCCAAGGCCGGCAAGTCGGCGTACGAGGGCCTGCTCTCCTTCCAGCTCGGCTGCGCCGCCGAACCGGCCGCCGACCGGGGCGCGTTCGCCTACCAGCCGGTCGACGGCAAGCTCCTCGCCAACCCCGACGCGACGGCCGCCGCGACGCTCGCCGGCCTCGGCAAGGGCGCGGCCGTGCCGCAGTCGACCACGGACACCCCGGCGGCCCCGCTGGTCTGCCCGGCGGCCTCCGCCGACCCGGCCGCCGCCGCCCAGGGCGCGGCCGGCCACCTCGCGGAAGCCCTCAAGAAGGACGGCCACCTCACGGCCCTGACCCCGGGCGCGGACCAGCCGACGGCCGACATCGGCAACACCGCCGACGCGGTGATCGCCCTGGCTGCGGCCGGACACGAGCAGTCGGCGGCGGGCGCCCTGGAGTGGCTCAAGGCCAACTCGGCTCCCTGGGCCAAGGGCAGCCCCGCGGCCCTCGGCACGCTCATCCTGGCCGCGCACGCCACGGGCACCGACCCGAAGTCCTTCGGCGGCGCCGACCTCGTCGCCCAGCTGAACGCCACCGGCCCGGCCCCGCAGGGCGCGGACACCGAGGCCACGAAGGTGGACAGCGGCAAGGACGGCGACTCGGGCAGCGCGAACGTCTGGTGGATCGTCGGCGCGGGCGCCGCGGCCGGCATGGGCATCGGCATCCTGCTGAGCGGCCGCCGGAAGAAGAACCAGCTCTGATGCGCCGCCGTCCGCCGCTGCACCCGGCCGGCCCCGAAGGGCACCGCACCCGGCGCCCCCGTCCGGGCCGGGCCACCGCCCGGCGCGGTCCGGCCGCCCGGGTCCTGGCCTTCGCCCTGGCCCTCGGTACGGTCCTGTCCGTCCTGGCCGCCGGTCCGGCGCTGGCGGCGGGCTACCGCTACTGGTCCTTCTGGGACGGCGCGGACGGTACGGGCGGCTCCGGCGGCGCGGGCGGCCGGTGGACGTACGCCACCCAGGGCCCCTCGATGGCCCGCCCGGCGGACGGCTCCGTCCAGGGCTTCCGCTTCGCGGTGAGCAAGGACGCCGGGGACGAGGCGGCGCAGCCGCGGACCCCGGCCGACTTCGCCGCGGTGTGCGGGGCCACCGCCCCGGCGGAGGGCCGCAAGCGCGTCGCCCTCGTCGTCGACTTCGGCGTCCCCGCGGACGCCCCGTCCGGCGAGGCCCCGCCCCAGGACGCGCCGCGCACGGCCTGCGCGCAGGTGGCGCCGGACGCGACCACGGCCGAGGCGCTCGCCGCGGTCGCCAAACCGCTGCGCTACAACGGCGCGGCCCTGCTGTGCGCCATCTCCGGCTACCCGAAGCAGGGCTGCGGGGAGCCGATGGAGGACGCCCCGGCGGCCACCGGCTCCCCGGCCGCGGCGCCCTCGTCCACGGCGTCCCCGGGCGGCGGCGGTCCCTCGGCGGGCCTGCTGGCCGGCGTCGCCGCGGTGGCGGCCCTGGCGGCGGCGGGCATCTGGCAGTCCCGGCGCCGGGGCCGATGACCCCGCCCGCACCCCGGACGAACCGTTTCCCCGGCCCACGGGCCGCGGCGGCGGACCGCGAGGTTCCGTACGGCCGCCGCGGCGCCCGGGAGCCGGCCGACCCCGCGCCGGTGGCCCCGTACGAGCGCCGCAGGCCCTGGCAGCCGCCGCTGGCGACCCGGGGCAACGCCCTGCACGCGGGCGCGTGGTGGCTCTGGGCCCTGGGCCTGGCCACCGCCGCCTCCCGCACCACCAACCCGCTCGTCCTCGGCCTGATCGTGGGCGTGGCCGGCTACGTCGTCGCGGCCCGCCGCACCTCCGCGCCCTGGGCCCGCTCCTACGGGGCGTTCCTCAAGCTCGGCCTGTTCGTCATCGGCCTGCGCCTCCTCTTCTCCATGCTGCTCGGCTCCCCCATCCCCGGCTCGCACACCCTGTTCACGCTCCCCGAGGTCCCGCTGCCCGCCTGGGCGCAGGGGATCCGGTTCGGCGGCAGGGTCACCGCCGAGCAGCTGGTCTTCGCCTTCTACGACGGGGCCAAGCTCGCCACCCTCCTCGTCTGCGTGGGCGCCGCGAACGCGCTCGCCAACCCGGCCCGGCTGCTGAAGTCCCTCCCGGCCGCCCTGTACGAGGCCGGGGTCGCCGTCGTCGTCGCCATGACCTTCGCGCCGAACATGGTGGCCGACGTCGTCCGGCTGCGGACCGCCCGCCGGCTGCGCGGCCGCCCCACCGGCGGGGTCAAGGCCGTCCTCCAGATCGGCCTGCCGGTGCTGGAGGGCGCCCTGGAGCGCTCCGTCGCCACCGCCGCCTCGATGGACGCCCGCGGGTACGGCCGCACGGCCGACGTCCCGCCCGCCGTCCGGCACACCACCAACGTCCTCACCCTCGGCGGCCTGCTCGGCATGTGCGCGGGCACGTACGGGCTGCTGGCCGCGCAGGGGGCCGCGTACGGGCTCCCCGTGCTCGGCATCGGCCTGGTCCTGGCCCTCGCGGGCCTGCGGCTCGGCGGGCGCCGCTCGGTGCGCACCCGCTACCGCCCCGACCGGTGGGGTGCGCGCGCCTGGCTGGTCGCCGGATCGGGGGCGGCCGTCGCCGCCCTCCTCGTCCGCACGGGCACCCTGGACCCCGAGGGCCTGCACCCCGGTGTGGTCCCGCTGGTCGCGCCCGCCCTGCCGCTCTGGCCGGCGGCCGCGGTCCTGATCGGCCTGCTGCCCGCCTTCGTGGCACCCGTACCGCCCAAGGAGGCTTCGCAGTGATCCGCTTCGAGCAGGTCTCGGTCACCTACGAGGGCGCGGACGCCCCCTCCCTCCGGGGCGTCGACCTGGTGGTCCCCGAGGGCGAGCTGACGCTCCTCGTGGGGCCCTCCGGCGTCGGCAAGTCCACCCTGCTGGGGACGGTGTCCGGGCTCGTCCCGCACTTCACCGGCGGGAGGCTGAGCGGCCGGGTGACGGTCGCGGGCCGCGACACGCGCACGCACAAGCCGCGCGAGCTGGCGGACGTGGTCGGCACGGTGGGCCAGGACCCCCTCGCGCACTTCGTGACGGACGTCGTGGAGGACGAGCTCGCGTACGGGATGGAGTCCCTGGGCCTGGCTCCCGCGGTGATGCGGCGCCGGGTGGAGGAGACCCTCGACCTCCTCGGCCTGAACGAGCTGCGCGACCGGCCCATCGCCACCCTCTCGGGCGGCCAGCAGCAGCGGGTGGCGATCGGGTCGGTCCTGACCCCGCACCCGGAGGTACTGGTGCTGGACGAGCCGACGTCCGCCCTGGACCCTGCGGCCGCCGAGGAGGTCCTGGCCGTGCTCCAGCGGCTGGTGCACGACCTCGGCACCACCGTCCTGATGGCGGAGCACCGGCTGGAGCGGGTGGTGCAGTACGCCGACCGGGTGCTGCTCCTGCCCGCCCCGGGGGCGGCCCCCGTCCTCGGTACCCCGGCCGAGGTCATGGCCGTCTCGCCCGTCCACCCGCCGGTGGTCTCCCTGGGCCGCCTGGCGGGGTGGTCCCCGCTCCCCCTGTCGGTCCGCGACGCCCGCCGCCGGGCCGCCCCCCTCCGCACCCGCCTGTCCCAAACCCCGCCGCCGACGGCGACGGCCCATCCAGCCCCGCCGACCCCTCCAGCCCAGCCGACCCATCCAGCCCCGCTGACCCGTGCAGCCCCGCCCGCCCGCACGCCCGGCCCGGCCCCCACTCGATCCGGCCCTCCCGACGCACGGCAGCCGGCCCATCCAGCCCCGCCGGCGTTTGAGGCGCGGGGGTCCGGGGGCGGAGCCCCCGACAGCGGAGCCCCCGGGCTGCTCGCGCGCCTGCTCCGGCGAACCGGCCCGCCCACCGAAGCCCCCGGCACGGGAGCCGCACCGGCCGATGTCGGCAACCTCACCGTCCGCCGCGGCCGCACGGAGGTCCTGCACGGCATCGACCTCACCGTGGCCCCCGGCGAGGTCATCGCCCTCATGGGCCGCAACGGCGCCGGCAAGTCCACCCTCCTGTCCGCCCTCGTCGGCACCCTCGCCCCCGCCTCCGGTTCCGTCACCGTCGGCGGCCGCACCCCCCACCGCACCCCGCCGCCGGAGATGGTCCGGCGCGTGGGCCTCGTACCGCAGGAGCCCCGCGACCTCCTGTACGCCGACACCGTCGCGGGCGAGTGCGCCGCCGCGGACTCCGACGCCGGCGCGGCCCCCGGCACCTGCCGGGACCTGGTCACCGCCCTGCTCCCGGACGTCGCCGACGGCACGCACCCCCGGGACCTGTCCGAGGGCCAGCGCCTGGCCCTCGCCCTGGCCCTGGTGCTGACCGGCCGCCCCGCGCTGCTGCTCCTCGACGAGCCCACCCGCGGTCTGGACTACGCCGCCAAGGCCCGCCTGATCGACATCCTGCGGACCCTGGCGGCGCAGGGCCACGCCATCGTCCTGGCCACCCACGACGTGGAGCTGGCCGCCGAGCTGGTGCACCGGGTGGTGATCCTGGCCGGCGGCGAGATCGTCGCCGACGGGCCGACCGCCGAGGTCGTCGTGTCCTCCCCGGCCTTCGCCCCCCAGGTGGCCAAGATCCTGGCGCCGGGCCACTGGCTCACGGCGGCCCAGGTGGCCCGGGCGCTGGCCGCCGACGGCTCCCCCGCCCGCGACCCCCTCGAACCGGCGGAGGCCCCGTGACCCGCCACCCCGCGAGCCGCGCCGCGAGCCCCGCCGCCGGCAGCACCGCCGCTGGCAGCACCGCCGACCTCGTACCCGGTCGCACCGCGAGCCGTCCCGTCCGGATCGGCCCGCGCGCCGCGGCCGCCCTCGTCCTGGTCACCCTCATCGGCATCGCCGCCTTCGGCTGGCCGCTCCTCGCCGACCGGCAGTCCGGCCTCGCGCACTCGCAGGACGCCCCGTGGCTGTTCGCCGCGCTGCTGCCCCTGCTGGTCGCCGTGGTCGTCGCGACCATCGCGGACAACGGCATGGACGCCAAGGCGGTGGCGATGCTCGGCGTCCTCGCGGCCGTCGGGGCGGCGCTGAGACCGCTGGGCGCGGGGACCGCCGGCCTGGAGCCCATGTTCTTCCTGATGGTGCTCAGCGGTCGTGTCCTCGGTCCGGGCTTCGGGTTCGTCCTCGGCTCGGTGACCATGTTCGCGTCCGCGCTGCTGACCGGCGGGGTGGGTCCGTGGATGCCGTTCCAGATGCTGGCCCTGGGCTGGTTCTCGCTGGGCGCGGGGCTGCTGCCGGGCCCGGAGCGCATCCGGGGCCGGGCGGAGCTGCTGATGCTGGCGGCGTACGGCTTCGTGGGCTCGTTCGCGTACGGCACGATCATGAATCTGCAGGGCTGGGTGATCCTGCAGGGCATGGGCCAGGGCATCTCCTTCCACCCCGGGGACCCGGTGGGGGCGAACCTGACGCGCTTCGTCGCGTACTGCCTGGCGACCTCGCTGGGCTGGGACCTGGGCCGGGCCGCGCTGACCGTCGTACTGACGCTGACGCTGGGGGCCACGCTGCTGAAGGCGCTGCGGCGGGCGACCCGCAAAGCGGCGTTCGATGCGCCAATTTCCTTCGATTCGGGGGTTTAGTCCGTTTTCGACCACCCCCCTGAAAGGGGTACGAGTGGCCACCGAGCGTGAGATTCGGGGCCCTCACCGGTGACCCGCCCCACAGGACCCACGTCACATACGAACCGGATTAGTAGCCCTTAATGGTCCTTTATCACCCCCTCCGAACCGCCCCCCACCTGCACGGACGATGATCGGGGCACAGGGGGGCCGATCCTCACCGACTGCGAGGTCCGCTAGTAAGTGCGGTCGTTGCCAGGGGGTCGGGGCGTCTGTAGAACTGGATGAGTCGCAAGGCGGACCGGGTGGTTCACCCCCCGCCGACGAACCCCTCTCCACCGCGTGAGTGGCTCACGCATGTCTCCGGCATGCATGCGGCAGATCCTGTCCCCTGTGAAAGGCTTTCCGTGTCCCGCACCGTCATCCGCCGCATCGCCGCTTCCAAGAAGACCCTCGTGGGCTCCGCCCTCGCCCTGGGCGTCGCCGGTTCGATGCTCGCCACCATCCCCGCGCAGGCCGCCCCGATGAACGCCAAGGCGATCGCGCAGCAGATGATCAAGGACCCCGCCCAGTTCGCGGCGTTCAACAACATCGTGTCCCGCGAGAGCGGCTGGAACCACACCGCCACGAACTCGTCCTCGGGCGCCTACGGCCTGGTCCAGGCCCTGCCGGCCTCGAAGATGTCCTCCGCGGGCTCCGACTGGAAGACCAACCCGGCCACCCAGATCAAGTGGGGTCTGGACTACATGAACTCCCGCTACGGCAGCCCCGTCGGCGCCTGGAACTTCTGGCAGTCGCACCACTGGTACTAAGCCGACCCGGCTTGGCATCCCCGTGGCAGCAGACACCGAAACAGCATCACCAGCACCACCCGTCCCTGCTCCCGCACCAGCGGTAGAAGCAGGAGTGAACGCGGAAGAACCAGCAGCACGAGCAGAACCACGCACAGCACGAGCAGCCGTACGAACAGCACGAACCGTGCAGGCAGCGCGAGCGACACGAGCCGCGCGAGCAGCACGCATGCGAAGGCCCCGACGGCCGACCTCCCCAGGTCCGGCCACCGGGGCCTTCGTCTTCCCATCCCACTGGGTTCAGCGCGCGCCCGCGGGGGTCACAGGCGCTGAATGATCGTGCCGGTCGCCAGCGCGCCTCCCGCGCACATGGTGATCAGCGCGAACTCCTTGTCGCGGCGCTCCAGCTCGTGCAGCGCCGTCGTGATCAGCCGGGCTCCGGTGGCGCCGACGGGGTGGCCGAGCGCGATGCCGCCGCCGTTGACGTTGACCTTCTCCAGGTCCTGGTCGAAGACCCGGGCCCAGCTGAGGACCACCGAGGCGAAGGCCTCGTTGATCTCCACGAGGTCGATGTCCTTCAGCGACATCCCCGCCTTGCCAAGCACCGCGCGCGTCGCGTCGATCGGCCCGTCGAGGTGGAAGTGCGGGTCGGACCCGACGAGCGTCTGCGCCACGATCCGCGCGCGCGGCCGCAGCTTGAGGGCGCGGGCCATCTTGCGCGAGGCCCACATCACGGCGGCGGCCCCGTCGGATATCTGCGAGGAGTTCCCGGCCGTGTGCACGGCGGTCGGCATGACCGGCTTGAGCCGGGCCAGCGCCTCCATGCTGGTGTCCCGCAGCCCCTCGTCCCGGTCGACCAGCCGCCACATGCCCTGCCCGGCCGCCTGCTCCTCCTCGGTCGTCGGCACCTGCACGGCGAACGTCTCGCGCTTGAAGCGCTCCTCCGCCCAGGCCGCCGCGGCGCGCTCCTGGGAGAGCACCCCCAGCCGGTCCACGTCCTCGCGGCTCAGACCGCGGTGGCGGGCGATCCGCTCGGCGGCCTCGAACTGGTTGGGGAGGTCGACGTTCCACTCGTCCGGGAAGGGCTTGCCCGGGCCGTGCTTGGATCCCGATCCCAGCGGCACCCGGCTCATGGCCTCGACGCCGCAGGCGATGCCGATGTCCATGACGCCGCCGGAGATCATGTTGGCGACCATGTGGTTGGCCTGCTGCGAGCTGCCGCACTGACAGTCCACGGTGGTCGCGGCGGTCTCGTACGGGAGCCCCATGGCGAGCCAGGCGTTGCGGGCCGGGTTCATCGACTGCTCGCCGGCGTGGGTGACGGTGCCGCCGACGATCTGCTCGACGCAGTCGGGCTGGATTCCGGTCCGGGCCAGGAGTTCGCGGTAGGTCTCGCCGAGCAGGTAGGCGGGATGGAGGTTGGCGAGCGCGCCCCCGCGCTTGCCGATGGGGGTGCGTACGGCTTCGACGATGACGGGTTCCGCGGCCATGAGCTCGTCCTCTCCTGCACAGCGCCAGCGCGGCGGGCCGTCCCGGCGCCCCGCCCGAACTAGTACGCGTTCTAGTTCTCCCCGCAGTCTTATGACTAGGAGCCCCGCCACGCAAGGGTCTTGCACGCGGCCTGCACGGATTCCACACGCAACAGTTGGCGCGCCGACCCTTGTCACTTCTAGAACTCGTTACTACCTTCGAGCCAACTTCTGATGGGCCGTCAGACTTTGGAGTCGCCCGATGTCCTGCCCCGCGCTGCCCGAAGGCTTCGACGCCACCGACCCCGACCTGCTCCAAAGCCGTGTCCCGCTCCCGGAGTTCGCCCAGTTGAGGCAGACGGCTCCGGTGTGGTGGTGTCCGCAGCGGCGGGGGATCACCGGCTTCGACGACGAGGGCTACTGGGTCGTGACGCGGCACGCGGACGTCAAGTACGTGTCCACGCACCCCGAGCTGTACTCCTCGACCACCAACACGGCGATCATCCGCTTCAACGAGCACATCCCGCGTGATGCCATTGATGCCCAGCGACTGATCATGCTGAACATGGATCCGCCGGAACACACCCGCGTACGCCAGATCGTGCAGCGCGGCTTCACCCCGCGGGCCGTCCGCGGCCTGGAGGAAGCCCTGCGCGACCGCGCCCGGAAGATCGTCGAGGAGGCCGTGGCCGCGTCGGCCGACGGCAGCTTCGACTTCGTCACCCAGGTCGCGTGCGAGCTGCCGCTCCAGGCCATCGCCGAGCTGATCGGCGTACCGCAGGAGGACCGCTCGCGGATCTTCGACTGGTCGAACAAGATGATCGCCTACGACGACCCCGAGTACGCGATCACCGAAGAGGTCGGCGCCAACGCTGCCATGGAGCTCATCGGCTACGCCATGAACCTGTCCGCCGCCCGCAAGGAGTGCCCGGCCAAGGACATCGTCACGCAGCTGGTCGCCGCCGAGGGCCAGGGCAACCTGGGCTCCGACGAGTTCGGCTTCTTCGTGCTGCTGCTGGCCGTCGCGGGCAACGAGACCACGCGCAACGCCATCAGCCACGGCATGCACGCCTTCCTGACCCACCCCGAGCAGTGGGAGCTGTACAAGGCCACCCGCCCCTCGACCACGGCGGAGGAAATCGTGCGCTGGGCCACGCCGGTGGTGTCCTTCCAGCGCACCGCCACCCAAGACACCGAGCTGGGCGGCCAGAAGATCAAGGCGGGCGACCGGGTGGGGATGTTCTACTCCTCCGCCAACCACGACCCCGAGGTCTTCCGGAACCCGGAGCTCTTCGACATCACCCGCGACCCGAACCCGCACCTCGGTTTCGGCGGCGGCGGCCCGCACTTCTGCCTCGGCAAGTCCCTGGCCGTCATGGAGATCGACCTGATCTTCAACGCCCTGGCCGACGCCCTCCCGGACCTCCGCCTGACCGGCGAAGACCCGCGCCGCCTGCGCGCGGCCTGGCTGAACGGCATCAAGGAACTACGCGTAACCCGCACCTGACCCCCACCGGCTCCCACACGGCCGGAACCCCATCCACCCCGGCCGGCACCCCATCCAGCCTCGCCGGCGTTTGAGGCGCGGGGTCCGGGGCGGAGCCCCGAATCCGGAGCCCCCGCACCCCCCGGAGCCCCGGCCCGGACGCCCCCACCAAGCCCCGCCGGCGTTTGAGGCGCGGGGGTCCGGGGGGCAGCGCCCCCGGGAACGCCCCCGCCTCAGCGCCGCCGCGCAGCGACCGGCACCCCCACGCCCGACTCCGCGTCCGACCCCGCGTCCGATTCCACGCCCGACGGCGCACCCGACTCCCCCTCCGCCGCCCCGCGAGGCTTCGGCAGGGACACGCCCCCCGCCGAGGCGACGGCCCCGCGCGGCCCGGACAGCACGTACACGAGCCCGAATCCGGCGGCCACCACGGCCGCCCCGCCCACCGCGTCCAGCACCCAGTGGTTCGCGGTGGCGACGATCGCGCACACCGTGATCAGCGGGTGCAGCGCACCCAGCAGCTTCTGCCAGCCCTTCGGGGCCAGCACCACGATCACGATGCCGCACCACAGCGACCACCCGAAGTGCAGCGAGGGCATCGCCGCGTACTGGTTGGAGATCGCGGTCATGGCCCCGTACGACGGGTTGGCCAGGTCCTGGGGCCCGTGCACCGTGTCGATGAAACCGAGCGCGGGCATCAGCCGCGGCGGCGCGAGGGGGTACAGCCAGAAGCCGGCGAGCGCGAGCACGGTCGCCAGGCCCAGGGAGGCCCGCGCCCACCGGTAGTCGCCGGGCCGGCGCCAGTACAGCACGCCGAGGATCGCCAGCGGGACCACGAAGTGGAAGGACGTGTAGTAGAAGTTGAAGAACGCCTCCAGCCAGGGGGTGTTCACCACGGCGTGGTTCACGGCGTGCTCGATGTCGATGCCGAGCGCCTTCTCGATCCCGTGGATCTGGTCGGCGTTGCCCTCGGCGAGCGAGCGGCTGGTGGGGGCGGCGGCGCGGATGTGCGAGTACAGCGAGTACCCGACCCGTATCAGCAGCAGCTCCAGCAGCAGGTTCGGGCGGGACAGCACCCGCCGCCAGAACGGCAGCAGCGGCACCCACGCCCACCGGGCTGCCGCCGGACGCCCGTACGCGGTCGGTACGGGGGCGCCCCAGTGCGGCGCCGACCGCGGCAGGAACGGTACGGCGCAGGCCGCGGCCAGCGCGGCGAGCAGCAGCACGTTGTCGCGTACGGGGGCCAGGGCGGCCAGGTTCGGCAGCAGCACGTCGCTCGGCAGGGTCAGCGCGAGGACCACGGCGACCGGCCACACGGGCCGGTCCGCCGCACGCGTGCCGACCTTGCCGGCAACGGCGAGCAGCACCCACAGCAACTGGTGGCGCCAGCCGACCGGGGACACGGCGACGGCCGCGCAGCCGGTGATGGCGACCGCGAGCAGCAGTTGCCCGTCGCGGGCGTAGCGGACGGCGCGGCGCAGGCCGATCCACACGATGGCGGCGGCGAGGACCGCGTACAGCGCGATCTCGACCGGCCCGGTGAGCCCGAGGCGCAGCAGCGCACCGTGCACGGACTGGTTGGCGAGGCCGTCGGGGGCGCCGCCGAGGCCGGTCCCGGCCAGGTGCTGGGACCAGTACGTCCACGAGTCGCGCGGCAGGGCCGCCCAGGACAGCGCGGTGGCGCCGGCGAAGGCCGCGGCGGCGGTGCGCGCGGCGGGCCGGCGCCCCGAGAACCACAGCAGCGCGGCGAAGAGCAGCAGCGCGGGCTGGAGGGCGGCGGCGAGCCCGATCAGGAGACCGGCGGGCCGTTCGGCGGGCACCCGGAAGACGGCCAGCAGCACCAGCAGGACCGGCAGGACGGCGGTCTGGCCGGGCGAGGCGGCCTCCCGGACCGGCAGCGAGACCATCAGCAGCGCGGTCAGGACCGGCGCGGCCAGCAGCGCGGTGCGCCGCGGCACGGGGTCGGGCAGGCCGCGCGCGGCGACGAGCCCGATGGCGGCGACGCACAGGAGCGTCACGCAGGTCCAGGCGACCTCCAGCGACGGTGCGGCGAAGCCGGTCAGCGGTTTGAGGACCAGCCCGGCAAAGGGGGTGCCGGTGAACTGGCCGGCACCGGCCTCGTAGAGGGAGCCGGGCGGGCTGCCGGGGAGGTGGAAGCCGCTCAGCCAGTCTCCAGGCGGCACGCGCAGCACCGCGGCGGCCTGTCTGACGGCGAGCGCGCCCGCCAGCGCCCACAGCAGGAGGCGCACCGCCCCGAGTCCGCCGCCACCGCCTATGTCCCCGGCATGTCCGTTCGCACCACTGTGCTCCGCCGCGTTCGCCACGCCTCGCCGGCCTCCCGCCCTGTTGACCGCAACCCCGACTTCGCCTGGCTGCCGCGCTTCATACCGCGTGTGATTACCGGGACGACGATATCTCCCGCGCGATGCCCCGGACGGCCCCCTCGAACAACCCGAAGATCAACGGGCCGCCGCGGGCCCGCCCGGAGGCCCCCCGGGCGACTCTCCCGAACTGCGGGAACGTCCTTCACGCCACCACGACGGACCGGTGTAGGAGACTGCAGGCACGTCGTCAAGGCCGGGTACGACGCCCGGCCCGTATTACCTGAGAGGTGTCTTGTGCCCAGCGTGGTAAAGATCAACGCGCTCACCGTCCCGGCCGAGCAGCGGGAGGTGCTGGAGAAGCGCTTCGCCTCCCGGGCGGGCACCGTGGAGAACTCGGACGGCTTCGAGTGGTTCGAGCTGCTGCGCCCGGTGGAGGGCACCGACCAGTACCTCGTCTACACCCGGTGGCGTTCGGAGGAGGACTTCCAGGCGTGGATGGAGGGGCCGATGAAGGCCGCTCACCAGGGCGGGGGCGGCGGCGAGGGCGGCGGCGAGCGTCCGAAGCCGGCGGCCTCGGGTTCGTCGGTGTGGTCGTTCGAGGTCGTGCAGCAGGCGGCGCCGAAGAAGGCCTGACAGCGGGCACGCGCCGGGTCGGGTACGCGCGGCGGGGGCGGGCCGGGGCTGCTTCGACCGCGGGGGCGGTCCGGGGCCGCTTCGATCGCGGGGGCGGTCCGGGGCCGTTCCGATCGCGCCCCGGCCCGCGTCGGCCGCCGGACAGGCCCTGCGGGACGGCCCTCAGCTCCAGAAGGCGTCCGACTCGTCGATGTCCTCGGTGCACTCGTCGATGTCGGTGATCTTGTGGCCGATGACGGTGAAGAAGAGGCCGCCGCGGATCTCGATGCCGCGGTCCCCCCGGTCGGCGCGGGACGTGTGGAACGACATCACGTGTCCGCGGCCGTCGGCGAGGACCGTTTCCAGGTGGAGACTGAGCGTGCCGTTCGTCTCCTGCCCGAGCCGCCGGTAGAGGTCGAGGACGGCTTCCCGCCCCTTGTGGTGCCCGGACAGCGGGCTGCTGCCGGGCACGTGGTGGATGACGTCGGCCGTCATCAGCGTGCTCAGCGTCTCCATGTCGCCCTTGCCGAACGCCTCGTAACCGCGGCGGACCAGGGCACAGTCCGGATGCTCCGACATGACGGTTCACACCCTCCACGTGCACGGATGGTCTTTTTCCTATCATCGGTCCGAGGCTGTGGATATTCCACGCGGGAGTTCGGGCGCGAACTCCACAATGACCCCATGAACACATACAGCGAACAGCGCGAACAGAGCGCGAGGGCCCTGCCGCCCGCCACGGGCACGGTCCGCACCGGTGGCACGGGCACGGACGGCGGGGGCCCTCCCCGGTCCGGGGCGTGGACCGTGGTGCCCGAGCACGTCACCGCCCCGGACGCCGTCCTCCTGCGGCGCGCGTACTACGCGGAGGTCGCCGGCCGGTACTGGAACCGCCCGGTCACCGAGGCGGAGGTCGACGAGGGACTCGTGGAGTTCCCGGACGACGCGCTGGTACCGCCGACGGGCCGGTTCGTCGTCGGCCGGTGGGACGGCGAGCCCCTGGCCTGCGGCGGGATACGCCGGCTCGACCCCGCCACGGCCGAGCTCACCAAGGTGTACGTCGACCCCCGCGCCCGCGGAACCGGAGGCGGCGCGGCCCTGCTCGGGGCCCTGGAGGCACAGGCGCGCGAGATGGGCGTCGAGCGCGTCCGGCTGGACACCCGGTCGGACCTCGTGGAAGCCCGGGCGTTGTACGCGCGGCACGGGTACGCGGAAATACCGGCGTACAACTCCGGCCCGTACGCGGAGCACTGGTTCGAGAAGACCCTGCGGCCGGCACCGTCCGCCTGACGGCGGGGCCGGGCCGGACTGCGGCCGGGCCGGACTGCGCTGGGGCCGGGGCCGGGGTCGGGGCCGGGCGGGGGGCTAGGGCGCGGCGTGGTCGCGCCGCGGGGCGGCGTCGTAGGGCTCCTCGGCGTCGGAACCGCAGAGTTCCGTATTGATCTCCCGGACCAGGGCGATCAGGTCGGTCGGGCGGTTCGGGCCCCACCAGTCGCCGAGGAGTTCGGCGAGGGAGTCCTCCCGGGCGGCGGACAGTCTGGCCGCGCTCTCACGCCCGGCGTCGGTCAGGACCAGCGGCAGCCCGTCCCGAACGGCAAGGCCGCGCCCCTCGATCTGGCGGGCGGCGTCCGTGATGACCTTCAGCGGCACGTTCGTGCGTTCGGCGAGCTCGGCGGGGTCGGCGTAGCCGTACTTCTTGATCCGCAGCAGCAGCCAGCTCGCGGCGGGCAGCAGGTCGTAGCCGGCCTTCTCGGTGATCTTCTCGTACACGTGCCGTCGGCCCTCGCGGGTGCCGAGCACCGACAGCGCGCGGGCGACCTCGTCGCGGGATGAGCGCTGGACCGGATTGGAGGCGAGGGTCTCCGTCACGTCGGGCGCGGTGACCGAACCGCGGAGCGTGTCCTCCTTGAGGAACCAGGCGACGACGAAGGCGATGAGGACGATCGGCACCGCGTAGAGGAAGACGTCGGTGATGGCGGTGGAGTAGGCGTCGAGCACGCGCGTCTGCAGGTCGGCGGGCAGCTCGGCGACGGAACGGGGGTCGGCCTCCAGCTGGGCGGGCCCGACGCCGGGCGGCAGCGTGACGCCCTCGAAGGCGGTGGCGAGTTGGTCGTCGAGGCGGTTGGTGAAGACCGTGCCGAAGATCGCGACGCCGAAGGAGGCGCCGATGGAGCGGAAGAAGGTGGCACCTGAGGTGGCGACGCCGAGGTCGGCGTAGCTGACGGCGTTCTGCACCACCAGGACGAGCACCTGCATGACCAGGCCGAGTCCGGCACCGAAGACGAAGAAGTAGACGCTCATCTCCCAGGTGGAGGTGGTGCGGTGCAGCTGGTGCAGCAGGAGGAGACCGACGGCGGTGACGGCGGTTCCGGCGATCGGGAAGACCTTCCACCGGCCGGTGCGGCTGACGACCTGACCGGACGCGGTCGAGGAGATCAGCATGCCGATCACCATCGGCAGCATGTGGACACCGGACATGGTCGGTGACACGCCCTGGACGACCTGGAGGAAGGTCGGCAGGTAGACCATCGCGCCGAACATCGCGAAGCCGATGACGAAGCTGATCACCGAGCAGAGGGTGAAGGTGCGGACGCGGAACAGCCCGAGCGGCAGGACGGGTTCGGCGGCCTTGCGCTCCACCAGGACGAAGACGAGGAGGAGGACGGCGCCGAGGACGGCGAGACCGACGATCCGGGGGGAGCCCCAGCCCCAGGTGCCGCCGAGGGAGGCGACGAGCACGAGGCAGGTGGCGACGCAGGCGATGAGGAAGGTGCCGAGGTAGTCGATGGTGTGCTTCGAGGAGCGGGCCGGGATGTGCAGGGAGGCGGCGATGACGAGGAGCGCGACGAGACCGATGGGGAGGTTGATGTAGAAGACCCAGCGCCAGGACAGGTGGTCCACGAAGAGGCCGCCCAACAGCGGGCCCAGCACGCTGGTCGCACCGAAGACACCGCCGAAGAGGCCCTGGTACTTGCCTCGTTCGCGGGGCGGGACGATGTCGCCGACGATCGCCATCGACAACACCATCAGCCCGCCGCCGCCCAGGCCCTGCAGGGCGCGGAACCCGATGAGCTGGGGCATGTTCTGGGCGATGCCGCACAGGGCCGAACCGATCAGGAAGAGGACGATGGCGTACTGGAAGAGCTTCTTGCGGCCGTACTGGTCACCGAGCTTTCCCCAGAGCGGGGTGGCCGCGGTGGAGGCGAGCATGTAGGCGGTGACGACCCAGGACAGGTGGGCCATGCCGCCGAGGTCGCTGACGATGGTCGGCAGGGCGGTGGAGACGATGGTCTGGTCGAGCGCGGCGATCAGCAGGCCCAGCAGCAGTGCGCCGATCGAGACGAGCACCTCGCGGGAGGCGTGCTCGGCGGCGGGGCCGGACTTCTGCGGGCCGGAACCGGAGTCCGCGGCCTCCTTGGTCACATCCTGCGCCATCGATTCCTCCTCAGGCCGGATCAACATCTCCATCCTGAGCGGTGTGTCCGGTTATGGCCTCTCGGGCGGGTTGGGAGGGCCTTGACGGGTCTGCATAATCGCAGGCAATGGCCAGGGAGGGATTCCAGTGAGCGGTAAACACTGTCCGGACTGCGGCGCGTCCGGCGCCGGATGCGGGTGTGCGCCGAGTGCGGGTTTCGACCCCATGCGCATCCGTCCGTACGTGACGTTGTCCGACCCCGGTGTACCGGACGCCCCGGAGTCCGCGCCGTCCGTACCGCGCGTGGTGACCCCGGCTCCGCAGCCACCGGTGTCGCCGGGACCGCCGATATCACGTGGGGTGGCTCAGGCGTCACCGAACGGCACCCCGGCCTACGGCACCCCGGCGTACGGCACACCGGCGTACGGCACACCCGTACCGCCGTCGCACCCGACGTGGCCGACGGGCCCGGAAGCCGCCACGGCTGCGGGTGCCGGGCCGGGCCCGAGCTCCGCGCCGGCTGCGGGCGCCGGGGCGGGACGAGTGCCGGGTGCGGGCCCGGCTGCGGGCCGGGGGGCGACCCCTGGGCCCGGGCCTGGCTCGACGCCGGGGTCGGCCGACACGGTGCAGCTGCAGGCCGTACCGCCGGGCGGCTCTCCCGCGCCCGACGACCCGCGGGGCGGAGCGTCCGGCGTCGAGCACGCGTACGGGTACGAGTTCGGGGCGGGGGGTGGGGGCGGGGGCGGGGACCCGGAGAAGCGCACCGGCTCCGTTCCCCGGCGGCTCCTGCCGCTCCTGCTCGGCGCCGCCGCCGTGGTCGCCCTCGGCGGCACGGCCATGGCGCTGTGGACGATGCCCGACTCCTCGGGCGACGAGGTGACACTGCTCGACGCCAAACCCTCGGCGCCCGTGGTGAGCGTCGCCCCGGCCGACCCCTCCCCGACCCCGTCCGCCTCGGCGTCCGGTCCGTCGCCCTCGGCCTCGCGCTCCCCGTCGCCGAGCGCCTCCCGGTCGGCGTCGCCGTCCGCCTCGCCGAGCCCGTCCCGGTCGGCGTCCCCGTCCGCCTCCGCGAGCCCGTCGCCGAGCGCGAGCCGCTCCCCCAGCCCCAAGCCTTCGACGCCCGCGCAGGGCCCGACCCTGCGGTACGGGGATTCGGGTGCGGCCGTGGAGAAGCTGCAGCGGCTCCTGGCGGACCAGGGCCTGTACCGCGGCAAGATCAACGGCCGGTTCGACGAGCGGGTGGAGCGGGCGGTGTCGACGTTCCAGTTCGAGAACGGCATCGACGACGAGGAGTGGGGCGTCTACGGCCCCGTGACCCGCCGCGCCCTGGAGGGCTAGGACGACGCGGCGTCGGCCACGGCCGGGCCCTGGAGGGCGACCCCCTGGAGGGCGGCCCTGGAGGGCCGGACCGGAAGGGACAGGGGTCACACCCCGCTCGGTGGCGCGAACCGCTCCGCGTTTTGTATCGTGTAGGAACAAAGTGGTTCCGCCCTCACTCCCTGACCGGTGGGCGGAACCACTTGTTCTCTTTTCCCGCCCGTCTGGAGCCCCGCCGATGCCGGCCAGCACCACCACCACCGCACCCGTCGTCCTCAGCGCCAAGGCCCTGCTCCTGGACATGGACGGCACCATCGTCAACTCCGACGCGGTGGTCGAACGCTGCTGGCGCGACTGGGCCGTCTCCCACGGCCTGGACCCGCAGGAAGCGCTCAAGGTGGTCCACGGCCGCCAGGGGTACGCCACCATGGCCGTCCTGCTCCCGGACCGCCCGATGGAGGTCAACCGCGCCGAGAACGCGGTGATGCTCGCCCGCGAGACCGCCGACACCGACGGCGTGGTCCCCGTCGCGGGCGCCCCCGAGTTCATGGCCTCGCTCGACGGCCTGGCGCACGCCCTGGTCACCTCCGCCGACGCGGCCCTGGCCACGGCGCGGATGACCGCCGCCGCCCTGCCGATGCCCGACGTACGGGTCACGGCCGAGTCCGTCGAGTCCAGCAAGCCCCACCCCGAGGGCTTCCTCAAGGGCGCGGCCGCCCTGGGCGTGGACCCGGCCGACTGCATCGTCTTCGAAGACTCCGCCGCGGGCATCGCCGCCGGTCAGGCGGCGGGCATGCGCGTGATCGGCGTGGGCCCGCGCGCAGGCGCGCACGCCCCCACGGTCCACGTCCCCGACCTGACCGCCCTGCGCGTCACGTCGGCCCCGGACGGCTCGATCCACGTGACGGTGTCCGGGGCGTAAGCCGGAGCCGCACACTCGCCCGCCCCGTTTCCGCAGCACGACGTCAGCCGCCCACCGCCCGGTGGGCGGCTGACGTCGTTCCGTGCACACCTCACGGGAGGCCGGCGCGGGCCACCCTGCCGGGGCGGACGTCCGGCCCTCAGAGCCGGCCGGTCCGGTCGGGCACCTGCCGCGCGTCAGACCGCACACACCCCGCCACAGGCACGACACCCATCGCGGGCCTCGCCGTCCCGAGCGGGACCGCCCCGGTTGACGTACACATCGCCGCCGAACCGACCACCAAGATCGCGCCTCGGTCGCGGCACGCACTCAACTCCCACTCCCGGACGATCACCCCGCGTCGGCGACGGGCGGGTGGACAGGACGCCCGCGTGCGCTGACCGCGGACACCCCCGACCAGCGGCTCGCCAGCGACGCCGGGGCAGCGGGCCTCGAACTCGGCCTCCTGGCGACGGAACGCACGCCGCCCCACCTGGCCGGCCAGGGACTGGCACGGCTCGCCGCGGACCCCAAGCACCGGCTCCACGCCGCCCCTCCGGTCCGAGGGCCCGGCAACCCGGCGGCCGGTCGGGCAACCTGCCACGGATCCACGACCGCGCGCACCCACCACGGCCATGACCGCCCGGTCCGATCGCCGACGGCGCCGCACTCACCCGGCCCCGCTCGCAGACCTCGGTCGTCCCGCGCGGGCGGGCGCGCTCGGACAGCGTGCGGACCACCACCGAAGCGATCCCCGAGCTCCCGGTTCTACCGCGGCACACGCCGGGCTTCCGCACCGCAGCAATCGCTCTCGACACGCCCTCCACCCCGCCGAACTCCCCGACGGCCGGGCGTCGTCGGCCCGACACTCCGCGCCCCGCGGTCACACGCCAAGCCCGCACCCCGTACGCCTGAGAGCCCGGCATCGCCGGCACAGCGGGCCTGCACCACTCCCCGGCACGCCGCCGCCACACCCCCTTCCTAGCGGGCGCAGCCACACCGCTCACCGGCCCCGACGGCACAACGCCCGCTCGACCGGGACACCGCGCCCCCACCCCCCGCAGACCGCGCCACGGGCGACGCCGCCCGGCGCTCCCCGCGGCACCCCGGCCCGCGCGGCAGGCGCACCGAAGAACCGCCAACGACTGCGGAATCTCAACTTCCGTTTAAATGAGGGGCCTTGGACGCCTTGATGTGACGTGCTCATGTCGTCAGGCTGTCACCTGGCGCCCACCCGAGCGAAACCCGGCGCCGCAAGCATGGCCACGCCCCGCCGGGGCCGTACGGCCACACCCCCCGCATCCAGGGAGCCCTCATGGCACTCACCTCCGTTGTCTACGCGCGTCGAATCGGCGTGCTCGCCTCGGCCGCCGCTCTCGCCGCCCTGACGTCCCTCGTCAGCGCGCCCGCCGCCCAGGCCGCCCCGCCCACCCCCATCAGCGCCGCGGCCGCCCGCTCCTACCTCGCGACGGTCACGCCCAAGGCCGAGGGCTCCACCAGCGGCTACAGCCGCGACCTCTTCCCGCACTGGAGCACCGTCTCGGGCAGCTGCAACACCCGCGAGACCGTCCTCAAGCGGGACGGGGTCAACGTCGTCCAGGACTCCGCCTGCGCCGCCGTGAGCGGGAGCTGGTACTCCGAGTACGACGGCGCCACCTGGACCGCGGCCTCCGACATCGACATCGACCACATGGTTCCGCTCGCCGAGGCCTGGCGCTCCGGTGCCAACGCCTGGACCACGTCGAAGCGCCAGCAGTTCGCCAACGACCTGACCCGCCCGCAGCTCATAGCCGTCACCGACAACGTCAACCAGGCCAAGGGCGACCTCGACCCCGGCAAGTGGCTGCCCTCGCGCACCGCCTACCGCTGTACGTACGCGCGGATGTGGGTCCAGGTGAAGCAGCACTACGCGCTGAGCATGGATTCCGGCGAGAAGACCGCCCTGGGCAACGTCCTCAGCGGCTGCTGACACCCGCCCGGACCGGCCCCTCCGGCCGATCTATCCCCCGCCAGGGGGAGGCGTGGCCGCCCCTCCCCGTCGTACCGTGATCACAGGGGATCGGGGACACGGAGGAGGGGGAGTCGCATGGCCGGACTGCGTCTGGGGCCACTGCTGCGCTACGTCGACTGGGACACGGGCGGTTCGGCCACGATATGGGTCGAGGCCGACCGCCCGTGCACGGCCGAGGTGCGGTGCGCCGACGGGGCGTCCGGCCGTGCGCGCACCTTTCAGGTGGCGGGCCACCACTACGCGTTGGTGCCGGTCACCGGCCTGACGCCGGGGGCCACCACGGCGTACGAGGTACTGCTCGACGGGGCCCGGGTGTGGCCGCTCGCCGACAGCTCCTTCCCGCCGAGCACGATCAGCACTCCTGCGGTGGCCGGCTCCGGCCGGACCGCGCCGGGGCCCGGGCTGCGCGTCACGTTCGGCTCCTGCAGACAGGCCGCGCCGCCTGCCGGAGGGCTGCGCGGGCCGCACGGCGCGGACGCGCTCGACACCCTGGCGGCGCGGCTGGCCGCCGACCCCGAGGCGGTGCGCCCGGACGTCCTGCTGCTGCTGGGCGACCAGGTGTACGCGGATGCGCTGTCGCGCGAGACCCGGGCCTGGATCGCGGCCCGGCGGGACCTTCGGGAGGCCCCCGGCGCCCAGGTCGCGGACTACGAGGAGTACACCCGGCTCTACTACGAGTCCTGGCTGGACCCGGAGATCCGCTGGCTCCTGTCGACCGTGCCGAGCCTGCACATATTCGACGACCACGACGTGATCGACGACTGGAACACGAGCGAGGCGTGGGTCGCGGAGATGCGGGCCACCCCGTGGTGGCGGGAGCGGGTGCTCAGCGGGCTGATGTCGTACTGGGTGCACCAGCACCTGGGCAACCTCTCCCCCGCCGAGCTCGCGGAGGACGGGTTGTATGCCGAGATCTGCGCCACCCCGGACGGTACGGAGCCGCTGCGCGCCTTCGCGGCCAGGGCGGACACCGATCCGGCGACGGTCCGCTGGAGCTACCGGCGGGACTTCGGGCGGACCAGGCTGCTGATGGTGGACACCCGGGCGGCGCGGGTCCTGGCGGAGGACGCGCGGGCGATGCTCGATCCGACCGAGCAGCAGTGGCTGCGGGACAACGCACTGGCGGGGCACGGGGCGTACGACCACCTGCTGATCGGCTCCTCGCTGCCGTGGCTGATGCCGCCGCTGATCCACGACGCCGAGACGTGGAACGCCGCGCTGTGCCGGGGTGCCCGGGGTCCGCGGTGGGCGCGGATCGGGGAGAACCTGCGGCGCCGCAGCGATCTGGAGCACTGGCCGGCGTTCCCGGCCTCGTTCGCGGCGCTGACGGACCTGATCGAGGAGGTGGGGACGGGGCCGCGGGCGCCGGCGACGGTGTGCGTGCTGTCGGGCGACAACCTTCTACAGCGCATAGGTTGACGCTAGGCTCCGCCTATGCCGATCGCCCCGCAGTACCTGCACCTCGTCCACCAGGGGCCGTTCCCCTGCTACCTCTACGGGCGCAGCAGCCGCGACCCGAAGAAGCGCGGCAGGTCGGTCGGCGACCAGCTTCACGACGGCCGCGACCTCGCCGACACCTGGCACTGGCCCGTGGTCGAAGAGTTCACGGACACCGGCGTCTCCGCCACCCGCTACGCCCACCGTGCCCGCGACGATTTCGAGGAGATGCTCGTCGGCATCCGGGAGCGGCGCGTCCGCCTCGTTGTTGCCTATGAGGCGAGCAGGTACTACCGAGACCTTGAGGTGTACGTCCGCCTCCGCAACGCCTGCGAAGAGGCAGGGGTCCTGCTCTGCTACAACAACCAGATCTACGACCTGAGCGACCCAACCGACCGCAAGCTCACGGCGCAGGACGCCCTGCAGGCGGAGGTCGAGGGCGACGCGATCCGCACCCGGAACCTGCGTACCGTTCGGCTGAACGCGGCAGCCGGCATGCCGCACGGCCGTCCGCTCGATGGCTACCAGCGGCGCTACGACCCGAAGTCCGGCGATCTGATCGACCAGATCGAGGACCCGACGCAGGGCCCGCTCATCCGTCGGCTGTTCAAGGAGGCCGAGGCTGGCCGGTCGATTCGCGGGATCGTCATCCGATGCAACGACGACGGGCTGACCACGCAGCACGGGGTGCCGCTCACCCGGCAGTTCGTCCTCGGCGTTCTACGGAACCCGGCGTACATGGGTCGCCGTGTCCATCAGGGCCGCGAGACGGGCGACGCGAAGTGGCCCAAGCTCGTTGAGCCTCACGTGTTCGAGGCTGTACAGAATTTCCTGAACGAGGAGGGCCGGACATGGGGGCGCGGGGAGGGGTCTGAGCCGCGGCATCTGCTGTCAGGAATCGCACTGTGCGGCCTGCATCCGGAGCTGGCGCAGACGGGCGGTGAGCCGGTGATGCGCCCGTACCGGAACGGGAAGTCGTGGTCGTACCGCTGTTCACAGCGGACGCACGTCTCGATCAACGAGGACATGCTGCACGCCGCAATCGAGGAGGCCGTCGTGCTGCGGCTGGAGACGCCGCAGTACGCTGCCGCGTTCAGGGCTGTGCCGGACCGGGCCGCGGCGTCGGCAGCCAAGGCTCGGCTGGGCGGGCTGGAGCGGCAGTTGAAGGAGGCGCGGGACATGGCCAGCACCTTCAACGAGCACGGGGAGCCGGCGCTGAGTCTTGGGTCGTTGGCCGCGCTGGAGAAGACGCTGGAACCGCAGATCGAGAAGGCGCGTACGGCGGCGAACTTGCCGCGGGGAGCTCACCCTGCCGTACAGAAGCTGATCGACGCGAAGAACGTGGGCGCGGAGTGGGAGTCGCTGGATCTGGAGCAGCAGCGGACGGTGATCCGGCGGGTGGTGACGGTGCGGGTGCACCGCGCGGCGGGGGCTGGCGCGCGGCGTCTGACTCCGGAGCGGGTGACGTTCTCGTGGTACGGGGAGCCGGGATTTAGGGATGCCGTGCCTCGCGCTCGCGGACGGGCTGAGTAGCCGCGTCGGCAGGGTGGGCGGCGGCCCGGCTGCGGGCGGGCTGCTGCTCGGGGAGGCGGAGAATCTTCGCCTCGGTGGTGGTGGTCGACGCCTTGCGGAGCCCGGCAAGGAAGTACTGGACGCCGCTCTCCATGCTCTCAACGATGAGAGCTTCGCGCTGCGCCTCGAACTTCTCCTCGAAGGCTGCCTTCGCTGCGGCCAGGTCGTGCTGGTTCGCTACGCGTTCAGCCTCAAGGTCGCGTACCCGCCGCCGGTGCTCCTCCGCTTGGGCTGCTCCGAGAGCCACATAGCGGGTGCGCTCGTCGCGGGCTTCCTGTCGTGCGTCCTTGAGGCGTCGACACTCATCTTCGAGGCGCCGGCGTTCGATGGTGTCTTCGACGTTCCAGGCGCGGGTCTTGGCGAGGTGCATCATGGCTGCGGCCCCGAGCCCAACGAGGCCGCCGCCGATCGCGGCGGGGGTACTGCTGTCTGCGATTCCGTAGGCGACGATGCCGGCTGAGAAAGTCATGACTGCACCCGACATTGCGGCTGCCGCTCGGGCCCGGGCTGTGGTTCCTGTCTGATCCATCCGTACCCCCGTTATGCGTGTGCTGTCGCGCCCCCGCCGTCTTCTTCGGTGGCGCGTTCTGTGCGCTCCGAGCGTTGGAGCCGTTCCACTGCCGCGGCGAACATCTCGCGCCCCACCGCGGTCTGAATGCCCAGCGCATCGGCTGCTTCGTCCAGAGTGATTGAACGCGAGCCTACCCCTGTTGCCCGAGATTGCGCAGGGGTTGACTGCGACTCGGGGGAGAGGATTCCGGCCTCGACAAGTAGGTCCATGACGTCTAGGTCGACGGCTTCGGCGAGGGGCTCGAAGAAGCGCGGGTCTGGTAGGGCCTCCCCCCTGAGTACGCGTCCCATGGTGCTCTCTGAAAGGCCAGCTGCGCGCGCGAGCGCTGCCTTGCCGCCGTGGCCGTCAAGGTCATACCTGCCCGTGGCCCGGGCGGCGCTGGCGATAAGCCTGCCGAACCGCTGTCGAACCGTCTCTTCACTCCGCATGCATGCAAGGTATCTGCCCAGGTAGAGAGATGCAGCACCCTTGCTTGCTAGCAAGGGTGCACGTTTGGCCAGGTAGAAGCATTGCGGCAGCTCGAATCGGCGCTCGAACGCTTGTTCTCCACCGGATCTTTACTTTCCACGCGGGCACCCTGTCTTGCTAGGCAGGGTGCTTTGTGCGTAGAGTCCTGCCTACCGAGGCAGAACCGCCTAGGTAGGCAGACTCAAGGGGGTGACCCATGACCACGTACCGACTCAACACCACGCACCTCAAGGACACGGCCGGCAATCGCGGCGACACCACGCAGTACGCCATCGCGAAGCGCACCGGACTCGCCGAGTCGCACATCTCCAAGCTGATCAACCACCGGGGGAAGCCGCTCGTGGAGACGCTGCTCGTCTTTAAGCGGACGTACGGCGGCAAGGTCGATGACTTCATCGAAGAGATCGCCGCATGACCCGCGCCGAGCGCCTTGCGCACCTTGGCCCGGAGTTCATGGCCTATCTCCACCGCCGCGTGGCTGAGGCCCCCGACCCGGACGACGCGCACCTCGACGAACTGCGCCCGATCCTCACCAGCCCGGCCCGGCGCCGGGCCCCGGCCGCCGAGAACACTCCGGCCGCCGCCTGACCGCATAGGTCGGGGCCGCGCGGACCTGGCCCGGTCCAACTCAGCGGCCCCTCGGCACACCTCACCCACAAGAACGAGAGGTACACCGTGAACCACCAGCCTAGCCCCACCGATCTCCCCCACGGCTCCCGCCGTACGATCCGCGTTGCGCTGCCGGTCCGCCCGTCTGCCCCGACGTCCGTCGAGGGCACGTTCCTCGCTGCCGCCCGGCTGCTGGAGAAGCGCGGCCTGTGGCAGGGCGACTTCGTCCCGGACATGTCGGACCGCGAGATGTGCATCCCGCACTGCCTGCGCCCCATGTCGATCGTCGCGGCGATCCGGTGCGTGGTCTCCGGTAACCCGCACCGCGACTCGCAGCTGGCGACCACGGCGATTGGGGTCCTGGCCCTGGCTATCGACGACGGTCCGGACTACGGGGACGTCTTCTCCCTGGAGGCGCACGTCGACGGGTGGAACGACGTGGCCGGCCGGACGACGGACGACGCGGTTGCGCTGTTGGAGCTGGTGGCGACGAGCCCGGCGGAGCGTGCGGCATGAACACGAAGCGTGTAGATACCGCGGCCGGTGTCATCCGGGCTGCGATGGAGCGGGGCAAGACGTTGCCGTCCGGCTTCGCGTACGACCTGGAGGCGGCGCAGCTGCTCCAGTCCCCGGAGACGGCGGCCGAGCTGGCCCGGCTGCGGGCCGAGCGGGCGCCCGCGTTGGAGACGGAGCAGGCGGCGCTGCTGGCCGAGATGATCGGCGACGTTCAGCCTGCCCGTGTCAGCGTCCTGCTGGCGCTCGGCGAAGCGGTCCGTGACCGACGCGGCCACGACCACACGTCGCAGAACGAGGACTGGTACTGCACGAACCTCACCGCGTACATGGGTGAGCGCATGGCCCCGGTGCTGCGCCGGCTGCTGAACAGTGAGGCCAAGGCCGCGCAGCTCGCGGCCCGGGTGGCGGAGCTGGAGGCGGAACGGTCCAGGCCGGCGCCCCTGCTCGACACGAGCACCGCGTCGGAGCGGGTCCGCGCGGGCCACTTCACCGAGGCGGCCCGCCTGCTGGAGGACACCGGCCGCGACGACGACGCGGTGAACCTCCTCGACGCGATGGCGACCGGGATCCGCGAGATCGCCGTCGAGCAGTCCGCGCCGGTCGAGGACCCGCACGACTCGCCGCTGCACCACGCGTACAGCAAGGGCCGCGACCTGCCCGCGCCGTGCGCGGAGTGCCAGGAGCCCAGCCCCGGGGGCCGCGCCTTCTGCTCGACCCGTTGCCGGAACGCGGCCGACCGCCACGACGCGAACGACCACCTCGCGAAGGAGACGACCCATGCCGAGCTGTGACTGCGGCGCCTGCTGCAACACCTGCGGCCACGACCCGGGGTGCACCAGCCTCCAGGCCGAGTACCGCATGGACGACGCGGAGATGGCGGCCGCGGCCGACGGAGTGTGGCTGCCCCGGCAGCAGGACCGGAGGGCGGCATGAGCACCGCCGACCCGCTGGTCGTCCGCCGCATCGACTGCTCCATCGAGCCCGACCTGGAGTCCGGCGAGGCCGCGCTGACCGTGTGCTGCGTCGCCGAGGACGGGCGCCCCGTGGCGCTGCTCCTCGACAACGAGACGCGGGCCAAGCTCGCCGGGCTCCTTGGCGGACGCTCCGCCCCCGGGCTCGACGAGCGGGCGCTGCGCCTCGCCGACCACATCGTCAACACCGGCGGGGAGTGGACCACCGGGAAGGCCCACCAGTGGGTGGCCGCGAACGTCACGCCGAAGCCGCCGATCCACTTCACCCGGCACTCCCTCCAGGCCCTCGCCGCGCACGGCTACCTGCGCGAGCGCCGCACCCCGGGGCGTGTCTCGTACACCCCGAACTACCCGAAGGAGGACGCCTGATGTTCATCCGCCGCAGCACCTACCAGCGGCTCGTCGCGAGGGCCGACGCCTACGCGCAGGCGTACACCGATGCCCGCCGGGCCGAGAACCGCAAGGCCGCGCCGGCCGCGGTGCGCCGGGACCGGCTGGCCGCGGCGTGCCGCCGGTACCGCGCCGAGCTCGCCGAGCAGCGTGCCGCCCACGAGGCGGCGCTCGCCCGGAAGGACCGCCGCGCCGACCAGCTGCAGGCCCAGCTCGACGAGGCGCTCGGCCTGAACAGCGAAGCCGTGATGGCCGGGGCCCGCTGGCAGCAGCGCCGCCACGACAAGCCGCGGACGGAGGCGGCGTCGTGATCGCCACCGGGAGCGACGAGTACGGGCAGCTCCTCGCGCAGCGCATCGGCGAGTTCATCATCGACGCGGACAGGAACTCCGGCAGGTCCCGCCAGCGGGCCATCGGCCCGAGCGAGGTCGGCGAGCCGTGCGAGCGGCAGCTCTCGTACAAGATCCTCGACTGGCCGGAGACGAACACCAACCGCGACCCGATCGCCGCGATCATCGGCACCGGGTTCCACATGTGGATGGCCGAGCAGTTCGAGGCCCGGCAGGCGCCGCTCCCCGACGGGCGGCCCCGGTACCGCATCGAGGAGCGGGTCACCGTACGGCAGGGCCACACCGAGGCCGGGACCCTCGCGGGCAGCTCCGACCTGTTCGACCGGCTCGCCCAGCTGAACAACGACTGGAAGCTCGTCGGGAAGTCGTCGCACGACAAGTACCGGCGGCAGGGCCCCGGCGAGAAGTACCGCGTGCAGGCCCACCTCTACGGCCTCGGCCAGGAGAACGCCGGGCACCCGCCCGCAAGGGTCGCCGTCACCTTCATCGGCCGGCACCACGAGCTCATGGTCCACGTGTGGTCCGAAGCCTATGACCGGCAGATCGCGCTCGACGCGCTCGCCCGACTCGACCGGATCCGCGACCACGCGGCCGCCCTGGAGCTCGACCACCAGCCCGAGAACTGGGCGCAGATCCCCATCCCCGACAAGCCGAACTGCCGGTTCTGCCCCTGGCTCAAGCCCGGCAGCACCGACCTCTCCACCGGCTGCCCCGGGGCAGCCAACCCCAACGCGGGCGCCTCGCTCGAAGCGCTCATCGCCTGATCACCAGCAGAAGCAGGAGCAGATCATGACCACACCGCAGCAGTACCAGGCGCCCAACGCCGACGACTTCCTGATGGGCGGAGGCGGCGCGCCCACGGCCAAGTTCCCGACGGGCGTGTACGGCACCACGGTGAGCGGCCGCGTCGCCGAGCGCCCGACCGTCGAGCAGCAGCGGGACATCAAGAGCGGCGACAAGAAGTTCTGGTCCGACGGCAACCCGATGATGCAGCTCGTCGTCACCGTCCAGACCGACCAGCGGGACCCGGCCATCGAGGACGACGACGGCCGCCGTCGGCTCTTCGTCAAGGGCCAGATGAAGAACGCGATCGCGGACGCAGTCCGCGCCGCCGGGGCCAGGGGCCTCGAGGTCGGCGGCACCCTCGCCGTGAAGTACACCCACGACGGAACGGCGTCCGGCGTCGGGATGAGCCCGCCCAAGCAGTACGTCGCGCACTACACCGCGGCGGCCGCGAACGCCCTGCACACCCCTGACCCCGGCACCGTGGCCCCGCAGCAGTACGCGGCACCCCCGGCCCCCGCGCCGCAGCAGTACGTCCCCGCGGCGGCCCCGGCGCCCGCCCCGGCCCCGGCGCCCGCACCACAGTACGCGGCCGCCGCGCCCCCGGCCGGGCAGCTCGCCAACCCGGCGATCCAGGCGCTCGTCGCACAGCAGCAGGCCCAGCAGGCGGCGCCCCCGCTGAGTCCCCCGCCGTTCTAGTCCGGCCCCACCTGATCGCCGTCCGGGGCTGCGCGCCCTCCCCTCCGCAGCCCCGGACGGACCAGCCCACCGCCCTCGCACCGCCCTCACCAGGAGCAGCACATGAGCTACACGGAGAGCGACCAGCCCGTCGGCCAGAAGTACCCAACGCGCATCGGCGTCTTCTGCGACCAGTGCGGCGACGCCGTCGAACACGACTACATCGTCAGCGACGACATGACCAAGGCCGAGCGCTACGAGATCGCCAGGAACCACCTCACGCAGCACGAGGGCTGGGTGTGCACGCCCTGGCGCGACCTCTGCCAGCCGTGCGCGGCGAAGCCCAAGCCCTGACCTGCCACCCGCCCCGGCATCCATGCCGCGAGGGCGCGGGGTCGACTCCCGCCCGGGGCTCTACGCACCACCCCACCGCACAGTACGAGGAGCCGAAGTTGAGCGACACCACACCCGACATGCTCGCCGCGGCGCTCGCGCTGCACGCGGCCGGCTGCTCGGTGGTCGCCGTCAGGACGGACGGCTCGAAGCATCCGCTCGGCAAGTGGAAGACCTACCAGTCTGATCGTGCCACCGAGGAACAGGTCTACCGCTGGTTCTCCGCTGGCCATCAGGGAGTAGGCGTCATCACCGGCGCCATCTCCGGGGGCCTGGAAATGCTGGAGCTGGAGGGCCGCGCCGTCGAGGAGGGCGTCCTCGACCAGCTCGTCGAGATCCTCGCCAACTCCGGGATGACCGAGCTGTGGCAGCGCCTCGCCACCGGGTGGCTGGAACGCTCGCCCAGCGGGGGCCTGCACCTGCACTACCTCGTCGACTGCGGCGCCCCCGGGAACACCAAGCTCGCGTCCCGCCTGGCCCGCGACGAGGAGCTCACCGAGCAGGAGCGCGAGCTTCTCGCCCGGCACCCCCGCAAGAAGATCCTCCGGGGCCTGATCGAGACCCGCGGCGAGGGAGGGTTCGTCGTCACCGCGCCGAGCCACGGCACCGTGCACGCGACCGGCCGCCCGTACGAACTCCTCGCCGGCGGGCCCGCGTCCATGCCGACCATCACCGCCGCCGAGCACCAGGCCCTCCACGCGGTGTGCCGCATGCTCGACACCGTCCCGGCCGACGAGCCGACCGACCACGCCACGGACCGGCCCGCGCCGACCCCGCCCCTCGACGAGGCGGCCGCGTTCCTCTTCGGCGGTGGAGGCCCGGCCAGCTCGGAAGCAGGTGGCCTCACCCCCGGGGACGACTTCGAGCAGCGCACCCCCTGGACGGACATCCTCACCCCGCACGGCTGGCGCGCCCTGTTCCAGTCCGGGGGCACCACCTACTGGCAGCGCCCCGGAAAGGACGGCCGTGAACCGTCCGCGACCACCGGGCACCGCATGGACCGCGACCGGCTGTACGTCTTCACCACGAGCACCGAGTTCGTAGCCGAGCGCCCGTACACGAAGTTCGGTGCGTACGCCCTGCTTAACCACGGCGGCGACCACAGCGGCGCCGCGCGCGAGCTTCGCCGCCAGGGCTACGGCGAGCGGACCGAGCCCGTACGGCACCTCGCTTCGGTACCCAGCCCGCGACCGGCCGTCGACGGCACGGCCGCGCTCGCCCCGCAACCCCACCAGATCCCCACCCGCTACGGCGTCGACATCTCCCACGACCCGGAGGCGATCATCCACATCACCGACGCCGTGTGCAACGGCACCATCCCCGACTCGTACGTCCGCAACGGCGAGCTCGTCCAGGTCGCCGAGGTCAGCGGCGACGTCCTCACCGAGCAGCGGCAGATGCTGAAGAGCACCATCCAGGGCATCGGACCCGACAGCCTCCGCCGACTCCTCGCCCGACACGCAGACGTGTACCGGCTGAAGGCCGGGAAGAAGGACGAGCCCCCGGCCGAGGTCCCGGCCAGCCCGGCCGTTGCCATCTGCAAGGCCGTCCTCACCGAAACAAACTGGCCTGGGGTCAAGCCGCTCGTCAACCTCGTCGGGGCGCCCGTGCTCCGGCCGGACGGCACCGTGCTCCAGACCCCCGGCTACGACGCGGCGACCGCGTTCTACTACGCACCGCACTCCGAACTGCCCGTCGTCCCGGCCACCCCGACGGCCGAGCAGGTAGCCGCCGCGCTGGAGTTCGTCCTCGACCACGTCCTCGGCGACTTCCCCTGGGCGACCGACTCGGACCGCGCGAACTTCGTCGCCCTCCTCGTCTCGCCAATCCTCCGCCCGTACGTCGGCGGCCTCATCCCCCTTGGCGCGATCAGCGCTTCCGACCGGGGCTCCGGCAAGACCCTCCTCGCCGACGTGATCGGTACCCTGTACGGCGCCGTCGTCCGGCCCTGGGTCAGCGACGACGACGAGCTGCGCAAGGCCGTGACCGCAGCCCTGATGGGGACCAGCGCGGTCGTCACCTTCGACAACGTCGGCGATCAGGACAGTGTCGAAGCGCCCACGCTGGCGAAGTTGCTCACCAGCCCCGCGTGGGACGACCGCGTGCTGGGCCGCAGCGAGCAAGCCCGGCTCACCAACGACCGGCTGTGGCTCGTCACCGGCAACAACATCCGCTTCGGCGGCGACCTCGCGCAGCGCACCGTCCTCGTGCAGCTCGACCCGAAGTGCGCCCGCCCCGACCTCCGTACTGGGTTCCGGATCCCCGACCTCGACGAGTGGCTGGAGGACCCGGGCAACCGCGCCCACCTCCTGCACAGCCTGCTGCTCCTGGCCCGGGCCTGGATCGTCGGCGGCGCCCCGAAGGGGAACTACGCGATGCGGTCCTTCCGCCGGTGGGCGCGCGGCGCCGGCGGCTTCCTCGCCTTCCACGAGATCGGCGGATTCCTCGGAAACACGGCCCAGCTGGAGCAGCAGGACGAAGAGGCCGCCGCGTGGGCCGCGTTCCTCACCGCGTGGGACGAGCGGTACGGGGCGGAGCCGAAGACGGCGACCGACCTGCTGCAGAGCACGCAGACCGCGCCCGGGTTCGGGCTCCCCGATCCGTGGAACGGCACGTTCGTCACCCGGGCCAACGGCACGCTGCCCACCCCCCGCGGGCTCGGCATGATGCTGGCCAGCCGGCGCGGCCGGTACTTCGGCGAGCTGGTCCTGCGCGGCAACTACGACAGCCACAAGAAGACGTGGTTCTACCACGTTGAGCAGGACTCGAACGGCAGCGTCGGCGCACCCGCTGAGGGGGCCTGACGTGACCAGCTTCGTTACTCTCCGTCGACAATCGGGCTGCGGGTACTGGGATTTCGTAGTCCCCGCAGTACCCGCAAATGCGGGTACTAGCGGGACTGGCTCCGCCGAGCAGCACGGAGATGCCGTGTCGGAGCGTGCAGTCGCGGGGTCTGCCGCGGGTAGTGCGGGGACTACGCAGCGGGTTGCGGGACTGGATGATGTGTCGTTCAGCTCTAGTCCCCGCAGCTTCGATCTTGAGAACGCCCTGATCACAGACGCACTGCGGGTACTTGCGGGTACTAGCGGGGACTATTTCTCGACCTTTACGTATAGAGAGAACGCAGAAGACGTTTTCACGTATAGCGCCGGATCGACCGGAACTAGTACCCGCAAGTCCCCGCACCCCGCTCGTGCTCTACGCATCGTCACCGGCGGCCCGCGATGACGAACCCGGGCATCGCCGCAAAGATCGCAGCCGCCGCGGACCACGCGATCGAGAAGCAGTGCCCGCGCTGCCGGGCCCCGATCCTCACCGCGTGGGCCGGCCGCACCGCCGCCCTCCACGTGACCGCGGACCCCGAGCCCATCGACCTCGCCACCGAGATCCAGGCCCGCGTCGAGGGCCGGCTCACCTGGCGGCTGCTGACCTCCGCGCTGGGCGTCCGCCGCATCGTCTGGCGCGACCCCCTCACCGTGCCCCACCACACCCACCCCGTGATCCGCGACCACCGCTGCCCCCCTCTCCCCGTACAGGAGGCCCTGCTGTGACCGACCACTACGCCATCCACCTGCCGCCCGGGCTGGCCCTGCTCAACGCGAACGACCGCGTACACCACCGCGTCCGCGGCAACCTCACCCGCGCCATCCGCGGCGCCGCGATGGCAGCCTGCTCCGAGGACCCCACCATGCGAGCAGCGCTCGCCGCGGCCGGAGCCGGGCCGGTCCTGCAGCGCGCCTACATCCTCGGCGTCCTCCACCCCAGCAGCCGCCGCCGCGTCGACCCCGCGAACTTCTACCCCTCGTTCAAGGCCGCGGTCGACGGGCTCGTCGACGCGGGCGTCCTCGAAGACGACGACCACACCCGCGTCATCGGACCGGACATGCGCATCGGACCCATCGTCAAGGGCGGCCGGCTCAGCCTCCACATCCAGGCCGTCGACGAGATCACGTTCGCCGCGTTCCAGTGGAGGACCGCCTCATGACCACCAACCCCACCGCATGGACCGCCGACCCCCGGCCCCGGCCCTGCCACGCCAACCCGGAGCTGTGGTTCTCCAAGGGCGCCCGGGACAAGAAGCGCGCGATCCAGGCCTGCACCGCCTGCCCGCTGCTCCAGCCGTGCCGCGACTACGCGCTGGAATCGCAGCCCTCCCACGGAATTTGGGGCGGCCTCACCGAGACCGAGCGCCGCAAGTACCGCGACGGCATGCCGGCCTGCCGCACCCTCAGCGCCTACCTACGCCACCGGGCCAAGGGCGAGCAGTGCACCGAGTGCGAGGCGTGGCGAGCCGAGCAGACCACGGCCGACCGGCGGGCCCGCCTCGCCGAGGAGCACGCGAAGGGCGGCACCCGCACCGGGTCCCGGATCCACATGCGTCTCGGCGAGCCCGCGTGCCGGGCCTGCGCGACCGCGGCCTACCGGGAACGCCAGTCCGACCCGGCCAGCCAGAAGCCCCGCATCCGACGACGCGGCACCAGCACCCGCACCGACGCCGTCCGCAACGCGGCCTGAAGGAGAACCCCATGCCGATCCGCATTCACCGCCCTGCCGTACGCGGCTGGCGCCTGCCCGAGAACACCATCTACGTCGGCCGCGGCAGCGACTGGCAGACCCCGTACCGGTGGCGCACCCGCAACGCCCTCGCCCGCGTCCCCGCCCTCGACGGCAGCCCGTGGGAATACGAGACCCGCATCAGCGCCGACGGCATGCACCACGCCTACATGCACGCGGACGGCCACGTCACCGGCCACCGCATCCGCTACATGACCCGCCGCGAATGCGTCGACCTCTACCGCCAGGCTCTCACCCAGCCAGCCCCGGAGCTGTACCTCTACCGCGGCTACGGCCTGCCCCGGGTGACCGTCGACCTGGTCCGCGCCAAACTCGCCGGCCGGAACCTCGCGTGCCGCTGCGCCCTCAACCAGCTCTGCCACGCCGACGTGCTGCTGGAGATCGCCAACACCCCCGCCTGACCGCACCGGTCCCCTCCCGCCCTCACGCCCAGGAAGGCCCTCCCGATGACTCAGCCCGCCCGCCTCCGCACCGTTCCGAAGCTGTCGCCCCGCCTGCTCCAGATCATGCGGCTCGCCGCGGACGGCCGGACCAACGACGAGATCGCCGAGCTCCTCCACCTCAGCCCGAACAGCGTCAAGACGCACGTCGCCCGCGCGTTCAAGATCCTGCGGGCCCGGAACCGGTGCCACGCCATCGCCCTCTGCCTCGCCTACGGACTGATCCAGACCCGGGAGCTGCGCCCGTTCTCGCTGCCGCCGGCGCCCGCGTCGGCCGCGGCCGTCCGGTGGGCCGCCCGGGACGCAGCCTGATGGCCGGCCTGCAGGGCGAGACGTTCGGCCACGAGCCCGTCACCGGCATCACCGACGGCCGCGCCCTCAACCGGATCTGCGCCCGCTGCCACACCACGGTCACCCACTACGACGAGGCGTACCGGCCCAGTCGCTGGACCCGGCCCGTCCGCTGGCCGTGCACCAGCGCTCTCATCCTCGGCCTCGCCGACCGCCCCGCCGCCTGAGGCACCAGCCGCCCGACACCCCAGGAGATGAACGCCATGACCGACCAGCCCGTGCTTGCCGACCGGTCCGACGACGACGCGCTCTGCGGACACTGCGGTGTCCCCGAGAGCAGCCACCACCACCCGTGGACCAGCACCTCGGACGTCCTCGCCGGGCTGCCCGGCAGTACGGGCCGCCGCCGCCTCACCGAGCCGGAGCATGACGCCGCCTGGCACGCCATCGAAGGCACCGCCGCCGAGGACGGAGCCGACCCAGGGACCGTGCTCGCCGCCGTCCTCCACGCCCTCGGCATCGACCCGCCCGCCACCGCCTGACCCCCGCCCGCGACCACCAGGAGCAGACCATGACCGAGCAGCCGTACACCGACACCGACCTCCGCGCCGAGGCCGCCCGCCAGCACGCCACCGCCGTCTGGGCCCCCGACTTCATCGGCGTCGGCGAGCAGATGGAAGGCCAGGAGATCACCCCCGGCGGTGGCGTGGCGTGGGGCGACTTCAGCGAGGACACCTACGGCAAGGCGCAGCACGCGGTTCACGACCTGATCACCAAGGCCGCCGACCTGTCCGCCTGGGCCGTCGACCTCGGCGCCGACGGCCTGAACCCCGACGAGCACCGGATCTCCTTCGCGGCCGGCGAGAAGCCGATCGTCCGAATCCACTTCGCGTTCGCGGCCGAGCTCGGCGAGGAGGCCCGCGACGCCCTTGTCACCGGCATCGGTGAGGCCGCGGCCCGTGAACTCCGCAGGGCGATGGGCTGACCCCCGCCCGTCCGGTCGCCCCGCACCGCCACGGGGCGGCCACCCCACCAGACCACACCACCCCGGAGGCCCGCACCATGACCCAGCCGCCCGCATCCCGCTTCGAGTTCACCGACCCCGACGGCGACGTGCTCGCCATCGAGCCTTACGAGCGCGAGGACGGCACGCCCGTTGTCGAGCTGTACCTGACTGCGTTCGAGGCCCGGCTGCACGTCCCGCTGGACCGGGTCGAGGAGGTCGTCGCCGGGCTCCGCGACATGGCCCGCCAGGCCGGCGGCAAGCCCGCGCCCGAGCCGCGCGAGTACACGCTGCACATCGACCCCGCCCCGATCATCGAGACGGTCCGCGCCATCGTCCTCCGCGGGCCCGGCCCGGGAGGGATGTCCCTGTGACCGACCGCCCGTACCGCATCCTCGTCACCGGATCCCGCGACTGGCAGAACGCCGACCAAGTCCGCAACGTCCTCGCGACCGCCCTCTTCCAGCACGTGCCCGCGGTCATCGTCCACGGCGCCTGCCCCTCCGGCCCGGACGCCATCGCCTCCTGGTGGATCCGCCAGCACCGCATGCTCGGCCTCACCGAGGAACGGCACCCCGCGGACTGGGACGCGCACGGCAAGGCGGCCGGGCCGCGCCGTAACGCCGACATGGTCGCGGCCGGCGCCGACGTGGTCCTCGCGTTCGTCCGGAACCACAGCCGGGGCGCCTCTCACACCGTCGCCCTGGCCCGCCGCGCGGGCATCCCGGTGCAGCTGTGGGAGGAGCCGTGAGCGGCTGGTGGTGGGCCGGCGGTGTCGCCTGGGTCGTAGGCGCCGTAGCCGTGTGCGCCCTCCACGCCTACGGGCGGCGGCGCCGTGACCGCCAGGCCGCCGTACGCGCCGAAGCCCTCCAGGCGCGCCGTCACGCCGCGTCCTGGGGCACGCAGCACCTCGACCCCAACCCCGCCCGCACAGCCCGGCAGACGCCCGCCTGGGCCCGTACAGACCACCACAACGGAAGGCACCGACGATGACCCCCGCCGACGAACTCCTCACCGCCTCACGGCTCCTCCTCGACCGAGCAGCCGGCGCCATCCACGAGGACCGCCTCACCTGGGCCACCGGCCACACCCTCGGCAGCAAGTCCCCCGTCGTCGTTGACGACCAGGAGCAGCCCAGCGTGCTCATCGAGACCTACGCCGCCCGGCTCGAAGCAGTGAACCGCTACCTCGCCCTCCTCGGCCCCGCCACCGGACTCGCCCTCGCCGACTGGCTCAGCGAGACCGCCGCCGAAGTGGCCGCCGTCGAGGGCACCGAGTACGCGCTCCACCCCGAGGGCGGAACCTCCAAGGCCTGGACCGCCGCCCTCACTGTCGCCCGCGCGCTCAACACCGGGAGCTAGACGTGACCGAGCAGCAGCCCGAGACGTCCGTCGGCCCGCACGCCTGGGCCGAGCACTACAACGCCGCCCGCGAGCAGACGCCGCCCGGCCGGAAGCTCCTCGACCAGCTCAGCGACCGCGAGCTCGTAGCCCTGTACGAACGCGCCGAGACGGCCGAGGCCGCCATCGAACGGGTCCGCACCGAGCTCGACCGCATCGCCGCACTACCCACCGTCGACCGCGACGAGGACCGGGCCGACCGGTTCTCCGTCGGCGCCAGCTGGACCCTCCGGCTACTCCGCGAAGCCCTCGACCCACCGAAGGAGCCCGCCTCGCCCGCCGTCCACATCGGCGACCGCGCGAACGCGGAGGACTGCCCCGCCTGTTCCGGCACCAACCCTGACTACCCGTTCATCTGCCCCGGCCCCGAACCGAAGGAGGCCAGCACGTGAGTACCGTCGCCATCGTCGCCGTCGCCTGCACGATCATCGCCCTCACCTTCGGAGCCGCCGCCGTCAGGCAGGCCATCCACGACCGGGCCGCCGCCCTGCTCCTCGACAACGACGGCCACCCCACCCACCGCGACGGCGCTGGCGCGGACTGCCCCAGCTGCCCGCCCAACGACTCCCAGGAGCCCCGACCGTGATCCCCGACGACTTCACCCAGCAACTCGCCTACGTCCTGGCCGGCGAGGCCCGCAAGCACCCCGACGACCCGCCCGAGGGCATCAGCTTCACCGTCTTCGAAGCCCTCGCCGTCGAAGCCGTCCGCTTCATCCACTCCGCCACCGGCATCCGCCCGCGCTGGCCGCAGACCGACGACGACGCGGACAGCGAGCAGCAGCCCCGTCTCGACGGACTCACGCCGGACGCCCTGCGCGAGCTGTGGCTGCGGGCCGTGAGGGCCGAGCAGGCCGTCGGATCCCTCGGGCAGATCGAGCGGGACCGCGACGTCGCCCGCGCCGCGCTCGCCCGCACTCGGGCGGCTGCCGAGGAGCTGCGCTACAAGGACGCCGTCCGCGTACTCGACGCCATTGAGGAGACCGCCCCGTGAACCAGCCCAGAACGATCACCATGCGCCTCCGGACCGCCGTGGTCCTATCCCTCGGCGTGGCGATCAGCACCGTCATGCACCTGTTCCGCGTCGTCACCGACTTCCCGGCCTGAGCATGCGCGAGGGGCGCGCCCAAAGACCTCCCCAGGCCGGACGCGCCCCCGGTGCGATCACCGTACCCGCCCGCACCCACGGAGCACACGATGACCACCAGCCCCGCCGCCCTCCACCTCGCCACCATCAGCATCCTCTGGCCCTATCTCGACGCCGCACTCGACCAGCACACCCCCACCACCTGGCCGCCCTCAGGCAAGGCCGACCTCCTCCGGCACCTCGACGCAGCCGACGCCGCAGAAGTCGCTGCGCTCCGCGGCACCCACGAGCAGCGCCTGCGCCGCACCGAACACCCCGCCGGCGGCGTCTGGTACGAATGCACCGCCTGCGACCACGTCGGCGACGGCTGCACCCACCCCGTGCGCGAAGACCGCGACCCGCACCAGCTCGGCGAAACCCGCGCCCCCCTCAGCCTCCGCGTCATGGACACCGCCCGCATCGTCGAACGGTTCCTCGTGGGCCTCGCCGACGAGATCGCCCCGCAGATCACCCGGCCTGCGATCAGCCACGCCCCCGCGGACTGGGAGGCTCGCGGCTGGACCCCCGCCGACCGCGACCGGCGCAACGAGCAGGCCGACCGCGAGCAGGCCGACCCCCGGCGCTGGCGGTATGTCGGACTCCGCACCGTCGAGTACGCCGCAGGCTGGCTGTACGCGCGCGTCACCGAGGAAGACGGCCCGTTCCGGCCGCTCACCCTCGCCCAGCACGAACGAATCGCACTGATCGCCGGAGGCACCGCCGACCGAATCCGGATCGCGCTCGGCCTCCTCGAACAGCGGCAGACGCTCGACCGGCCGTGCCCGGCCTGCAAGACCGGCAGCCTCATCATGACCGCGGGCGCCGGCCTCGACCCGAGCGCGGCCTGCCACAGCTGCGGCCGCACCTGGACCTCGGACGGCATCGTCGTCCGCGCCACCGCCGCAGCGTAGGACGGCAGCACAGAGCCCCCGATCCGCCAGGACCGGGGGCTCAGGCACGCCGCTATTCGGCGGCCGGCTTCTTCGCCTCAGGCCGCTTGGTTCCCCGCTTGCCCTGCGCGATCTGCTGCGCCCGCGTCGGGTGCACGCCGCCAAGCGCCTCGTCGGCGATCTGCGCCCACGTCTTGCCCTGCGCGCGGAGCGCGAGGACCCGGCGCTGGCGGAGCTCCCGGAGCTGGGCGTGATAGTCCGGCCAGTCGTCGAGAACCTGCGTGGCCGCTCGCGCTGCCGCAGCGTCGTCCTCGATGGCCTCCAGCGCTTCGATGGCTTCCACCAGCCTCCGCACCTCCTCGGGTTGATCCGCCATCCGCGTCCCTTCCTGCCTTCGGGAGTGCGGCTGCGCACCATGCTAGACCCTAGGGTCTTGCATTCACTAGACCCTAGGGTCTAGCTTGGTGATGCGGGCCCGCTCCGGGTCCGTGCTCAACGACAAGACCCCGGCCGGCGCGTGAACGCCACATGGCCGGGGCCAGCCATCCACCTGCGTGAACAGGAATGGACAGCCATGGGACACCGTACCTACCGCAGCCAGGCCGAAGAAGGCCTCCGCCGCGCCACTGCCGACAACCCGGTACGCGCCGGACTCGCACACGCCGCCACCCACCTCAGCACCAAGTGCGGCGACCGCGACCCCGCCAGCGAGGTCACCGTCGAGAACCTCCGCGCCATCGCCCGCGGATGGGCCGTCCAGATCTACGACTGGGACGCGCAAGCCGACCGCCTGTTCCAGCTCCTCTGGGACGCAATGCCCGAGCCGTACCCCGGCCAGACCCGAGGCGAGTACGCCGCCCGGATCCGCATGGACCTCCTCGGCGGGGGGACGGTCTGATGCCGGACATTGCACCCGCGTACGCCTTCGAGGAGCAGCACCGCGCCGAGGGCCTCGCCCGCAAGGCCGCCGTCATCGCCGCCGACCCCGAGCACCCGTCCCGCCCCAGCCTCGGCCACTACCGGGAGTACGCCCGCGTCGCGTTCGAGACCGCGGCCGCCAACACCGAGCAGCCCGAGGGGAGGCCCTGATGCGCGCCCTCTACATCCTCGCCATGGTCTGGCCGCTGGTCCTGCTGGCTTACATCGTCGGCCGCCACTTCGCCTGACCGCACCCCGACCGGCCGGTCTTCCGCTGCCCACCCGCGGGGGACCGGCCCACCACGCCCTGGAGCACCCCCGTGCGCACCCGCATCATCTGGTGGGCCAGCCTCGCCCTCATCGGCGGAGCCGCCGCCGGCATCACCGGCTGGTCCCTCTACGTCGTCGCCCACAACATCTACGGCGTCCCCCGCGGCCTCGCCATCCTCACCGCCGCCGTCTACGACGGCACCGCGATCGCCGCCCTCTACCTCGCCGGGCAAGCCGTCCAGGAACGACGCTCCGCCCTCGGCCCGCACCTCGCCACCCTCGGCATGGCAGGCGTCTCCGTCTACCTCAACCGCATCCACGCCCAGCACATCGAGGGCGGCATCGGCGCCCTCCTCCTCTTCGCCACCCCCACCATCGCCCTCCTCCTGATCACCGGCCTCGCCTGGTCCGGCGTCCGCGCCCGGCACCGCGCCGCAGCAGGAGACACGCCCGTCACCCTCCCGCGGTACGGCATGTGGGGCTGGCTCCTCGCGACCGAAGACGCATGGTCGGCCACCAAGAAGCGGGCCATCCACCACGTGACCAGCAGCGCATCACCCGCATCACCCCCGCATCAGACCGCGCGTCACAGCGCATCAGCGGTCCTCCGTAGCCACTTCGCCGGCATGGACCCGGCTGACGCCATCCGCCTGGCGCACTCCGCGAAACCGAACACCTCACCGGCCGACCTCGCGGCCGAACTCACCTCGTACGGCGTCCACGTCACCGCGGTCCAGGTCGCCCTGGTCCTCGGCGATACGCCCGCCCGCATCACCGTGGAGCGCGACGATACGCCTGACGCGCGTCATGATGCGCCGCTGGTCAGGCCGGTATCGCCCCTCAACAAGAGTCAGGCGATCCTCGACGCGGCGACCGCGCTCGGCCCCAAGGCGAGGCCCGCCGACGTGGTGGAGCGGGTGCGGCGCATCACGGGGCTGCAGGTTGATGCGCCCTACGTTCGCACCGTCCTGTCCCGCAACAAGACCGCGGCCGACGTCGGCAAGGGCGGGGAGGGCTACAACTGATGACCGGCGCCCCGCTCTCCGGCCGGATCATCCCGCCCGGCGCCCCGCTCCCTCCTCCGCCACCGGACCCCCCGGGCCCGCCGCGCGCGGCACTCCCCGACGACTGGTGGCGGCACCAGCCCCCACCGCCCGCACCCCGCCCGCCAGCCCCGCCGTACACGCCGCCCCCGCCACCGCCCGGGCCGATCGACGTCCACGTCACCCTGTCGTGGGCCGCCCCCGAACCCGAACCACCCGCATGGTGGCGGCGGATCCGCTGGGGCTACAACGCCGGCTGTCTCCTCTGCGCCGGCCCCGTTTCCGCCCCGCTCGCCTGGATCCTCGCTGAAGTCCGCGACAGCCAGGGCCTCGCCGGGGCCTGGACGCTCGCCGCGATCCCGCTGGCCGTCCTCGCCCTCCTCGACAATGGCCGCCGCGTCGAAGCCGAGCACGCGCTGCCCGAGCTGTGGGCGCCGAAGCTCCGCGCGATCCGCGCCCGGATCCTCCTCTACGCCGTACTGATCGCCACCGCCACCACCCTCCCCGCGACCACCCTCGTCTACGTCCTCACCGGAGTCCGCCCGTGAACACCCTCGCCGCAGCAGCCTTCGGCCAGTTCAGCACCACGGCCCTTACCGGCGCCGGCCTCGCCGTCGGCCTCAGCCTCCTCGCCGTTGACCACTACACCTGGTGGAAGGGCAGTGGCGGCGCAGCAGCAGCAGCCGGGGGAGGCGCCACCGGCAAGGACATCAAGGCCCTGATTCCCACCTGGTTCGGGATCGCCTACGGCGTCATCATGGTCGGCTGCCCGGCCGGAGCCCTCGGCATCATCGGCGGCATGCTCCGTTGGGGTGGTAACACCGCTGGCGGCTTCGTCATGAGCTTCTTTACCGGGCAGAGCGCAGGCACAGTCGCGACCGCGTCCGCGCCCACCCTCACCTGGGAGGGCGCCCTCATCGTCACCGCCCTGACCCTCACCCTGTGGGCCTTGCGTAAGAAGGTTTCCGCCGAAGCTCGCCGGAAGTTCAAGCGCGGCGTATGGGTCGGCTGCCTCCTCACGATCGGAACCGGGGTGTTCGCCTACCTCGGCACCCTCGTCATCCCCACCGTCAACGAGATCGGCGCCCAGCTCCTCGGCTCGATCGTCACGGGGGCGTTCCTGTGACCGCCCCGACGTCCCGCGCCTGGGCCCACGCCGCGGCCGCCCGCCTCACCCTCGGCTCGAAGCGCCTCACCGGCCACCTCACCCGCCGGATCACCGCCTGGATCCGCAGCACCTGGCAGCGCACCATGGCGTGGCTGTCCGACGCAACCGGCCTCGCCTGGGCCGTGCGGCTGTGCGTGCTCCTCGCCGCGGCCTGGATCCTCCGCAAGGTCGGCGTCTCGGTCGCGGCCGCCGCCGCCCGCCGGATCGAGGCCTCGGCGTGGCTGCTGTGGCCCGCGCTCGCCCTGTGGATCATCGCCGCGTGGCGGGCCGGACACCCGGACTGGAAGCCCCGCCCGACACCGGCCGCAGCCGAGGAGCCGGAGCCCACGGCCGAGCCGGACCCCGTGTCGCTGGCCAAGGACCACCCGCCCGGACCGAGGCTCGACGACGTCCTCGCGGCCGCCCGGAAGCTGGGCACGCCCCACGTCCACCTGGCCGCGATCGAGGAGCGGTTGAAGGCCCCGGCCGGCACCGTCCGGCGGGTCATCGCCGAGGCCGGCATCCCCATCTCCGACGTCCGCATGCAGGGCCGCGGCACCAGCACCGGCGTGAAGGAGGCGGACATCCCGCCCCTCTCCTCCCCCTCTCCGGAAGGGGCAGGGGTCGTTGTTGGCGCAGGTCAGGACGACAACAACAACAACAACATCCGAGTCACCCGCTCCGCAGGAGGGGCCCAGGTCACCGTGACCGACCTCGCCGAGCAGCGCGCGTACACCGTCTGAAAGGGCAGCCCCATGAACTTCATCCGCTACCGCGTCGAGGACGCCGACGGCACCTTCCTCGACGAGTTCGCCACCAACGCGGCGGACTTCGCCGCAGAGCGCATTGCCCGCGTCCGGAAGTACCACCCGGGTCTCAGCGTCACCGAGACCGACGACAACCAGGACTGCTGAACCCCGGGGCGGCCGCCGCCTGGCAGCTGACCGGCCGCCCCGGACCCCGTCACCTCACGAGAGACAGGAACCGCCATCATGCAGCAGACCATCAGCCTCGACCAGCTTCGTCGTCGCAACGAGCAGTCACAGCAGGCCGCCCAGAAGCCGCAGACCCCGCCCCCGCCCGCACCGCAGCAGCGATGATGAACCGCATGGCCACCCAGAAGATCGAGCACGCCGCCCCGAAGAAGCAGGGCCTCACCCTCGACCAGCTCGCCGCGTTCGTACAAGCCGCCATGCGGTCTGGTGCCACCGGCGCCGAAGTTGTAGGAGCAGGCGTCACCTTCAGCGGCAAGCTCCAGAAGATCAACGTAGAAGTCGACACGAGCAGCACACACACCCCGGACCCAAGCCCGGCCGATCGCACGTAAATCCAGCCACGCACGAGGGGTGCCATACCGGCCACACCGGGCGTAGCGTGACCACGTGCCACCCCGCACAGGCGTCTCCCATCGGAGGGCGTGACGCCACCAGAGCCCCGCCGCGCGCACCCCCGCCCGGCGGGGCTCTCCCGTGGCGGTTGCCAAAGCCGCGCTGATCGTCCATGCTTGGCCCATCTCCGGCGTGCCCGGACACAAACAGATGCAAGGCCCCCACCAACAGGCGGGGGCCTTTCGCGTACCCAGACCACCCGGGGCGGGTGGACACAGGGAAAGCCGCCCGGGCTGAGGGCCCCGGGCGGCAACCGCCGTGACACCATGAGCCCATGACCGATCGCGACCCACTGGTCGACGCTGCCGCCGAACTACTGATCGCGGCCATCACCATGCGAGACCTGCTCGACGCCATGCCCCCCTCTGTACGCGCAGCCATGCCCGACGACATCAAGGGACGCGTCGACCGCCACGGCTACCAGTCGGCGTTCGATGCCCTCCCTGGCGACATCCGTCACAAGGCACGGGTCATCGTCGACCAAGACCCCGACATCATCGCCGCGCGGCACCTGTAGGAACCGAATCCGGCAGGAGGCGCCATGCGCATCCGCATCTCCGACGGCGCCCGCCACATCGACATCCAAGCCGAAGGCACCCCCCTCACCCAGCTCGAAGCGACCGCCCTCCACCTCCTCGCCGCACTACCCCCCACCCCACAAGACCCCACCCCACCCCCACCCTCACCCTTCGGCTTCACCCACGACCTCCAAGGCGTCAGCCTCGACAGCACCACCGAGCGCGCAGACCCCGAGCCCGACACCTGCCCCGACCCCGACGACGACCAGGACCAGCAGTCGTGAGCAGCGGATGGACAGATAGCACACGCCGCGATGAGCTACCGCCCAACTGGTACAGCGAGCTGCGGCCCTTCGTCCTCCAGCGCGACAGCTACCGCTGCCGATGGGACGAGGACGGACCAGTCTGCGGACACCACGCCAACCAGGTCGACCACATCAAGCCGGGCAACGACCATCGGCCCTCGAACCTCCAAGCCCTCTGCGAGCACCACCACGCGATCAAGAGCAGCAGGGAAGGCAACGCGGCCCGCTGGCGCGAGACGATCCGCCGGCCGCCTGAGCGTCATCCCGGGATGGTCAAACCCGATCATGGAAATGTGTGACTCTCCGTGACCTGGGGGGTGACTCCCACCCCCGCCCCCTCCGGGAGCCCGGGAGGTGCTGCGGCTCGCGTTGTGTACGGGTCTGGGGATCCTGGCCCCTTGGTGCAGTGTGGACGTGCGTGTGGCAGGCGATCGCGGGTGGCCTGGGGTGATTCGACCCCTGGGTGGGTCGGCCGTTCTGGGGGCTTCCTGGCTCTTCACGCAAGGGGATTACGGAGCGTATTGCCTGGTCAGAGCCCCATAACCGTTACAGCGGGGGTATGATGGAGGGCATGGTCAACCGCCCCTGCGTCCACTGCTCCGGCCCGATGCCGCTCACCGCGCGAGCTCATGCGCAGTACTGCTCGGGACGCTGCCGCACCGCCGCCTGCAGGGCGCGCCGGACAGTCCCGGCCGAGCTGACCACCCGTCCCCGCTGGGTGCGGCACACCGCACGCAAGGTCCCGCTGACCGTGGGCCGTGCCGTTGCGTCGAGCACGGACCCGTCCACATGGTCCCGGCATGGCGACGCAGCCGCGAGCTCCGTCGGCGTCGGCCTTGGCTTCGTCCTGAACGGCGACGGCATCGTCTGCCTCGACCTCGACCACTGCCTCACCGCGGACGGTGAACTCGCGGGCTGGGCGCAGCAGATCGTGGACGCGGCGGCCGGCACCTGGGTGGAAGTCTCTCGCTCCGGGCGCGGGCTGCACATCTGGGGGTATGGCGACCTGTCGCACGGCAGGCGCATCACGGTCGGCCCCGGCTCGGTCGAGCTGTACGGGGACGGCCGGTTCATCGCGGTCACGGGGCGGACGTACGGCGACACGCCGCAGCGTCTCGGGGACCTGCAACACGTGATTGACGCACTGCTGTAGCGCCCGACACGGGTCGCTGCCGCGCACCCGACACGGGAGGTACAGCTATGCCGGCATTTCGGAAGCGGCCCATCTTGGTCTCAGCGGTTCAGTGGACCGAGGACATGTGTATGGCCGATCTTCGCGCTTTCGCGGACAACCTGGTCGCGCTCGACGACGTCAACCGCGTGTTCCGCGTGTATGACCGGCTGCACAACACGTGGGTGTCGTTCGAGTACGGCGACTGGATCATCCGGGGTGTGCAGGGAGAGTTTTATCCGTGCAAGCCAGACGTGTTCGAAGCCACGTATGACGCGGCCGACCGGGCCCCGGACGTACAGGACGTCGACGCTGAGGCGGTTCACTGATGGCACGCCTTCAGATTCTGGAACTGCCCGAGGGCGCCGACGACGAGCGGGCGCCGTTCGTTCTTGTCGTCGACGAGTGCATGCCGCAACGCGTTGCCCAGGGCATGGGCGAGGCTCCGGTGGACTACTGGCAGTCCTTGGCTGACCGGATCGGGGCGCGGGGTGTGATCGTCACCCCCGACACGATCGAGATCCCGGCGAACGAGGTGTCGATCGGGCCGGACGGGTACCCGGTGAGGCTTCGAGTCGAGGCCGACCTGAGCAAGTTCAACGAGCAGGTCGCTGAGGCTCGAGACCGGGCTACGGAGGTGTTGGGCTGATGGGCGGAACCGGACCGGCGCCGAAGCCGAACGACCGGCGGTCGCGCCGCAACAAGGATGCGGTGCCGCAGACCGTGCTGCGCTGGGAGCATGCGGAGGCGCCCGACCTGCCCGACTTCCGGGTCGAGAAGGACGGCGACCTCGTTGAGTTCACGTGGCCGGAGAGAACCCGGGAGTGGTGGCAGACCTGGATCGACAGCCCCCAGGCTGATCACCTGGGCACCACGGACTGGGAGTACTTGCTCGACACCGCGCTGATCCACGCTCGGCTGTGGGGCGGCGACCTCTCGGTCGCGGGTGAGCTGCGGCTGCGTGTGGCAGCGTTCGGTGCGACCCCCGCGGACCGGGCCCGTCTGCGGATGGTGTTCGCCGACGCGGACGGGGCCGACGGCGGCCGGGGTCGCTCGGGCGGTACCTCGGCGCGAGAGCAGTACGGGCAGCTGCGGATGATGCCGGGCGGGAAGGCCAGCCCGGCCGCCGGTGAGTAGCTCAGGGAGCCGTCGTGCCGTGGCGGGGGCCTGAGTACGAGGGCGAGCTGCCGACGCTGGGCTGGTACGCGCTCGACTGGATGATCGGCCACCTGGCACAGCCGGGCCTGGACGAGTACGCCCCGTTCATCCCGACGATGGAACAGGCCGAGTTTCTGTGCCGGTACTACGAGCTGCACCCGGTGACGGGGAAGCGGCTGATCCGGCGCGGGGTCCTGTCTCGCTCCCGAGGTTGGGGCAAGAGCCCGTTCCTGTCCGCGATCGCGTTGACCGAGGCTTGCGCGGACGTGGTCGCGGACGGGTACGACGCGTACGGGGAGCCGGTGGGCCGGCCGTGGTCGTCGCTGCGGACGCCGCTGATCCAGTTGGCTGCGGTGTCGGAGCAGCAGACGGAGAACTCGTGGCTGCCGCTGCTGGAGATGGCGCGCGGCGGGAGTCTGGCCGAGGACTACGGCGTTGAGGCGCTCGACACGGTGGTGTACCTGCCGCGCGGGAAGATTGAACCGATCACGTCCAGCGCCGCAAGCACCAAGGGCAACCCGGCCTGCTTCGCGATCATGGACCAGACGGAAGAGTGGAAGGTCGGCAACGGCGGCGTCCGGCTCGCGAAGACGATGCGGTTCAACGCGGGCAAACTCGGCGGCAGCCTCATCGAGACGCCGAACGCGTTCACCCCCGGCGAGGGCTCGGTGGCCGAGCAGTCCGCCGCGGACTACCAGGCCATCCTCGACGGCCGCTCCCGCGGCACGGGCATCCTGGTGGACCACCGCGAGGCGCCCGGGGACACCGACCTAGACGACGAGGAGTCCCTCATCGCGGGCCTGCGGTACGCGTACGGCGACAGCTCCAACCACCCCGACGGCTGCGTGCTGCACGACCCCCCGTGCGCGCCCGGGTGGTCGCCGATCGAGCGGCTCACCGCCGACTTCTACGACACCAGCAACGACGTGCAGGACCTGCGCGCCGACTACCTCAACCAGATCACCCACGCGTCGGACAGCTGGCTGTCCGAGCCGGAGATGCGGGCCGTGTCCGACCTCGGCAAGGAGGTCGAGCCCGGGGACCGGATCACGCTGGGTTTCGACGGGTCGCGGAAGCGGACTCGCGGCGTCACGGACGCGACCGCGCTGATCGGGTGCCGCCTCTCCGACGGGCACGTCTTCACGATCCGGGTGTGGGAGGCACCGCTGAAGGCGAAGGACTGGCAGGTCCCCGTGGTCGAGGTCCTCGCGGAGGTCACCGAGACGTTCGAGAAGTACGACGTCGTCGGCTTCTACGCGGACCCCGCGAAGTGGGAGTCCCACGTCGCTGACTGGGAGGCCGCGTTCGGGCCGCGGCTCAAGGTCCAGGCCACCCGGAACCACCCGGTCGAATGGTGGATGACCGGCGGCCGCAGCACGCTGATCGTGCGGGCGCTGGAGAAGTTCCACACCGCGGTCGTCGAGGGCGAGTTGACCTACGACGGGTCCTCGGTCCTGACACGGCATGCGCTGAACGCGCGGCGCCGCAAGACCCGGTCCGGGATCCAGATCATGAAGGAGCACCCGGACTCCGCAAACAAGATCGACGCGATCATCGCGGCCGTCCTCGCCTGGCAGTGCCGCCTCGACGCGGTCGCGGCCGGTGTCGCGGTTGAGGAAGAGGCCATGGGCGGCTTCACGTTCTGACGAGCTCCGGGAAAGGGGGCACGGCGTGCTCGACGAGACCCCGGACACCCCGGACTGGTGGCTGCTGCGGCTCGGCCGCAAGCTGCGCAAGCGGCAGGGACAGCTGGACGAGTGGTGGCGGTACTACAGCGGCGAGCCGCCGCTGCCGCAGCTGCCGGCCAACGTGCAGGCGGCGTTCATCGACTTCCAGCGGAAGGCGCGTACGAACGTCTGCCAGCTCATCTCTAACGCGTCCGTGCACCGGCTCTGCGCTCTCGGGGTGACCGGCCCGGACGGGGAGCCGGACGACCAGGCGTCCCGCTGGTGGCAGGCGAACCGGATGGACTCGCGGCAGAAGCTTGTGTTCCGGTCCGCGATGTCGCAGTCCACGGGCTACATGATGGTCGGCCCGCACCCCACGAAGGTGGAGGACAACGGCCGGCCCTCGCCGCTGATCACGCCGGAGCATCCGCGCGAGTGCATCGTCGAGTACGACCCGGAGACCGGCGAGCCGTACGTGGGCCTGAAGGCCATCCGCAACGAGATCGACGGGTACGGGTACGCGTGGGTGCTGTACGACGACACTCGGTTCCCGTACCGGACGAAGGAGCGGTGCGGCACCCGGTTGCCGTGGGGGCCGGACTCGTGGCAGTACATCGGCGCCAGCGACAACGGCGAGCCGCACGACCTGGGGATGCTCCAGCTGATCGAGTTCGCCCGGACCCCGGACCTGGGCGAGGACCCCGTCCCCGAATTCGCTGTGGTGATGGATCTCCAAGACCGTCTGAACCTGGGCGTCCTGAACCGCATGTCCGCGTCCCGCTACTCGGGCTTCCGGCAGCCGTGGATCAAGGGCCACAAGTTCGCCAAGAAGGTCGACGCGGCCACCGGCCTGGTCACGGTCGAGCAGCCGTTCGTTCCGGGCCCGGGCAACATCTGGGTGTCGGAAAACCCGGAGGCGCAGTTCGGGCAGCTCGAGGCGACCGAGCTGTCGGGCTTCCTCAAGGAACACGCCAGCGACGTCAGGGACATGCTGATCCTGTCGCAGACCCCCGCTTACTACTACGCCGGTGACCTAGTCAACATCAGCGCGGACACCATCAACGCGCTGGACATCCTGCACGTGGCAAAAATCCGCGAGCACATTGCCAGCTTCGGCGAAGCCTTCGAGGACGTCATGAGCCTCGCCGCAGCCCAGGCCGGCGTCCCCGAGGACTACACCGAGGCGGAAGTCCGCTGGGCGAACCCAGCGCACGTCAGCCTCGCCATCAAGGCCGACGCCGCAACCAAGCTGAAGTCCATCGGCTACCCGCTGGACGTCATCGCCGAGGAGATGGGCGAGACCCCGTCACGGGTCCGGCGCATCACCGCGGGGGCCGCGTCGCAGGCCCTGCTCGCCGCCGCGCTGCTCCCAGCACCGGGAGCGGCGCCGACCGCGGGCAACCTGCCCGACGAGGGTGCCGGGCCGGGCGGGGCGCTCGATGGGTGAGGCGCTGCAGGCCGCGCTCGCCGAGCGCTACGACCTGCTCACCGGCGGCCTGCGGGACCGGCTGCTGACCTTCGTTCTGGCCGCGTTCGACGGGCTCGGCAGTTACCGCGACGCGGCGGCCGCCGAGTTCATCGCCCGCGTGGTCCCGGTCGTCCTGGCGACGCAGCAGCAGATGGGCGCCGTCACCGACGCCTACCTGACCGCGCTGATCGCCGACATGACCGGGCAGGCCGCGGCCCCGGCCGGCGTACAGCTCGCCGAGGCGCTGCGCGGTACTCCGCCGGAGGAGGTCTACCGGCGGCCGTTCGTGCAGACGTGGACGGCCCTGTCGGCCGGGAAGGACTTCGTAGATGCCCGCGGGCAGGGACGGACTCGGCTGCTGTCCATCACCGAGACCGACCTGCAGATGGCCCGCACACACGCCGCGCAGCAGTCGTTGAAGCGGGGCGGGGTCAGGTTCTTCCGCCGGCAGCTCAAGAAGACCAACGGCACCTGTGCCCTGTGTGTGATCGCGTCGACGCAGCGGTACCGGGTGGAGAACCTGATGCCGATCCATCCCGGCTGCCACTGCAAGCCGGTGCCGCTCGTGGGCGACCGGGACCCCGGGCAGGTTATCGACGAGGGCCTGCTCAAGGATGCCCACGACGCGATCGCCCGGGACATCGGCGAGTCCGACCGCGGCGGCCGCGCCCCCGACTACCGGCAGATCATTATCACCCGCGAGCACGGCGAGATCGGCCCCCTGCTGGCCGTCCGCCGCCAGAACTTCACCGGCCCCGACGACATTCCGGCCGCGTGACGTGCGGCGCCGACACGGCGCGCACCCGAACACCACCCCGACACGGGAGACATCACCATGCCCCTGCGCACGCTGCCCCGCCACGCCCGTACCGGGCAGACCGCTCTCGGCTGGCGCAAGGCCCGCCCCGGCGAGACCCAGGGCGAGCTGTACCCGATCTGGCCGGTCCTCGGCGGCGCCCCTGACGGCGACGGCGACGACGGCGGCGACCAGGACGACGACGGCGCTGGCGACTCCGACAAGGACGACGGTGGCGACGACGGCCAGGGCGACGACAAGACGGACTACAAGGCCGAGGCGGAGAAGCACAAGGCCCTGTCCAAGAAGCACGAGGCGAGGGCCCGCGCGAACGCGGAAGCGGCGAAAGAGCTGGCGCGGATCAAGCGCGATGGCATGAGTGACCTCGACAAGAAGGTCGACGAGGCCGTCGCCGCGGCCCGCGCCGAAGAGCGCGTGAAGTCCGGTGTCCGCGTCGCCCGCGCCGCGTTCCTTGCGGCGGCGTCCGGGCGGATGGACAACGCCAAGGACGTCGCGGACGACGTGAACCTGAAGAAGTACGTCAACGAGGACGGCGACGTCGACGAGGACGCCATCGGCGAACTCGTGGACCGGCTGGCCCCGAAGAGGTCCGACAAGGACGAGGACGACGAGCAGGACGAGCGCGACACGCGCCGCCGCCGTCGGCCCGCGGGCGGGGGCTTCCAGGGCACCCGCCGGCGTACGGACGGTGGAAAGGGCGGCGGCTCGACCGTCGCCGACGGCGCCGAGCTGTACAAGCAGCTGCTCGGCGGTACCAAGACCTGACGATCTCGGAGGGGATCACACCATGGAACTCACCATCAAGACCCAGAACTTTTCGGGCGACGACCAGTCGTGGCTCGGATCCGAACACGGCACGCAGGCGACCGAGACGGTGGTGCTCGACACCAGCCTGTTCACGGCCGGCACCCACTACCCGGACGGCTTCTTCAAGTCCGGCATCGCCCTCGGGCAGATCACGACCGGCGGCAAGTACGGCCCGTACGACAACGGGGCGAGCGACGGACGCCAGACGATGGTCGGCTTCCTGTTCGCCGCTGTCCCGGCCCCGACGGTCAACACCCTGGACCCGGCCGCCGCGATGCTCACCCACGGCAAGGTCCGCGAGTCCCGCCTGCCCACCGGCCACGGCGTGGACGCCGCAGGTAAGGCCGAAGTCGCCGGTTCCATCCGGTTCGTCTGAAAGGAGTTGATCTAGATGAGCTGGGTACTGGACACCGAATTCATCGAGCCCGCACAGCTGACCGGCCTGATCCGGGCGGCACTCGCCGACCAGCAGGTCAACCGGTTCACCCTGTCGCGATGGCTGCCGAACGTGCAGGTCGACGACATCACCTTCGAGTTCCTCAAGGGCGGCGGTGGCCTCGCCGAGGCCGCGTCGTACCGGGCCTGGGACACCGAGTCGAAGATCGGCCGCCGCGAGGGCCTGTCGAAGGTCATGGGCGAGCTGCCCCCGATCAGCGAGAAGATCCCGCTCAACGAGTACGACCGGCTGCGGCTGCGACAGCTCGACCGCGAGCAGGCGCTGCCGTTCATCGCCCGCGACGCGGCCCGCCTGGCCCGCAACATCGGCGCCCGGTTCGAGGTCGCCCGCGGCGCCGCGCTCGTCAACGCGAGCGTGCCGATCACGGAACTGAAGCAGACCGTCGACTTCGGACGGACCGGCACCCACTCAGTGACGGCGGCAGTCCTGTGGTCGGTCCACGCGACGGCCACCCCGCTGACTGACCTGCAGGCGTGGACGCAGACCTACGAGGACACCAACGGGGAGACCCCGGGCGTGATCCTCATGCCGAAGGCCGTGCTGCAGCACATGACGCAGTGCGAGCAAGTCATCCGGCAGGTGTACCCGCTGGCCCCCGCCGGCACCGCACCCATGGCCACCAACGACCAGGTGTCCGGAGTGCTCCGCTCGCTGGGCCTCCCGGAGATCGAGCTGTACGACGCACGCGTCAAGGTCGACGGCGTCGCGACCCGCATCACCCCGGCCAACGCGATCGCGCTGCTCCCGGAGCCGGGTTCCACCACCGCGGGGCAGCCCACCGACCTCGGCGCGACCCTCCTCGGGACGACTGCCGAGTCCCTGGAGGAGGACTACGCGCTCCAGGGCGGCGACCAGCCCGGCGTCGTGGCCGGCATGTGGAAGACCAAGGACCCGGTCCGCCTGTGGACGCACGCCGCGGCCATCGGCATCCCGGTCCTGCGCGAGCCGAACCTCACGTTCAAGGCGCAGGTGCTGGCATGAGCCGACGGCTGATCGCATACGTCCACATCGACGGCGAGGTGTACGGCCCGGACGACAAGGTCCCGGCCAAGGTCGCGGCCCGCATCGGCGAGCACGCGTGGGAGAAGAACGCTGAGGACCGGGAGCTGCCCGAAGACGACGGCGGGCAGGGCGCACCGCCGCGATCCGGACGCGGCTCCGGCCGGGACGCGTGGGCGGCCTACGCCGGCGCGAACGGGCTCGGCGTCGACGAGGACCGGACCCGGGAGCAGATCATCGCCGACCTCGAAGACCGCGGCGTGATCGAGCGGGAGCGGGAGGAGTAGGCGGTGGCGGCGTTCGCGACGGTGGAGGACTACGAGGCCCGTGCCGACGTGGTCCTGTCCGACCGGAAGCGGGAGCAGGTCGAGGCGTACCTCGACGACGCGTCCGCGCTGATGCGCCGCCACATCCCCGCCGGCTACACCCCCGACACGGGGACCACGCGGGCGATCGCGGTGGCCGTCACCCGCCGCGTCATCGCCAACGGCGGCGGGTACCGGCAGCGCACCATCGGCCAGTACTCGGAGACCCTCGGGGAGAACGGTGGCCTGTACGTCACCGACGAGGAGATCGGCCAGCTCCAGCCCCCCGACAGCACCGACCCGGACGCCGACGGCGCGTTCACGGTCGGCATGGTCGACCAAGGGCTCCCGGGCTGGCGGGATGACCCGTACGGCTGCTGGCCGAAAGGGCGATGGCTGTGATCGGTGAGGAGCTGCTTCCGCACCTCGTCGAGGTCGAGCAGCCGGGCACGGTCGCCGACCGGTACGGCAACCAGACCCCCGACTGGGCTGCGTCCACGCGGGTGGAGGTCCGGGCGTGGATGCAGCAGAACACCGGCGCGGAAGACACCGACCAGCGGGACGCGCAGATCGGCGAGTGGCTGCTGATCTGCAACCCGTACGCCACCGACGGGGCTGATCTGACGGTGCACGGCCGGGACCGCGTGCACTGGAACGGCGCCCTCTTCGAGGTGATCGGGCCGCCCGGCCCGGCCTGGGAGCCGTCCGAGCTCCACCACTACGAGATCAGGCTCAAGACCGTAGAGGGGTGATGGCGATGCCCGAGACCCGCATCATTCCGAACCGGTCCGCGATCGCCGGGTTCCTGAAGTCGGCCGGCACCCGCGAGCTGATCGCCCGCAAGGTGCAGGACGTCGAGGGAGCCGCGGAGGCCGCGGCCGGGCCGGACCACGGGCAGTTCCGTACCGACCTCAGCGACGCGGGCCAGCGTGTCCGCGGCGCGGTCATCGGGGACTACGCCACGTCCGCCCCGGAGGACTCCCGGCGGGCCCTGCTGCGCGGCCTGGAAGCGGGCTCGGGGTGAGCGCCCCGCCGGTCCTCATGCCGGACGCGGTGGCTGTGGTCACCGGATACCTCCGCGCCAGGCTTGTGGCCCGCGGGGACACGGCGCCGGTCGGATCCCGTGTGCCGTCGCCCCGCCCGGCTCGCTTCGTGCGGGTCGAGCGGATCGGCGGCCCGCTCCACTCGCCGGTCACCGACCGGCCGCGGCTGGACGTGCACTGCTGGGGCGCTGACGAGGCGGGCGCCCACGACCTGATGCAGCTGTGCCGGGCCCTGCTGGGCGCAGCACGCGGCCCCTACGGCGGAACGGTCCTGGCCCGCCCGGCTGTCGGCGGCCCGCAGTGGCTGCCCGATGCTGCGTCCGGTCAAGCCCGGTACGCCTTCACCTTCGACGTGACCCTGCGAGGAGACGCCTTGTGAGCGACACCCCCCGTCTGGCGAAGACCATCCGCGTCGAGCGGCACGGGCCCAACGCCCACGTGTACATCGACGACGTGGAGTTCGCCTACCTCATCGCGGACGACGAGATCGAGATCGGGGCGATCACCCCGGACGCTGTGCCCACCGTCCGATTCACCGTCCTCGCCGAGCGGCTCGACCTGGTCAACCAGCTCGACCCGGAACCCGAACCTGAACTGGAGAAGCAATGAGGGTGACCTTCGCCTACCCGCAGACCACTGCGGATGGCACCGTACGAGCCCCGGACGAGACCGCTGATCTCCCCGACGACGAGGCCCGCCAGCTCCTCAAAGACGGCGTGGTCCGCCGCGCCGACTACGAGGACGGCGACACACTCACCCCGGACGCCGCCCCGGCGACGAACACCTCCGGCATGCCCGAGCCAGTCATCCCCGCCCAGCCGCCGAAGCAGGGCGCCCGCAGCAGGACCGGAGGTGAGAACTGATGGCCGGCAACACCGACAACCCGAGGCTCTGGGAAGGCGCCGACTTCTACGTGGCGCCCGTGGGCAGCACCGCCCCGACCGACGTCGCCACGGCGCTGGCCGCCGCGTGGAAGGCGGCCGGGCTGCTGTCCGAGGACGGGGCATCCGAGAGCCGCGACCAGGACTCCAGCGACCACTACGCGTGGGGCGGCAAGCTCGTCCGCACCACCAAGAGCAAGCACAAGCGGACCATCAAGGTCACGTGTCTCGAGGACAACCTCGTCGTATTCGGGCTCGTCAACCCGAACTCGACCGCGATCACCGCGACCGGGATCACCACCCGCACCATCAAGATCCCCAAGACAGACCCGAGGGCGTTCCTGCTGGAGCTGAAGGACGGCATCATCACCAAGCGCCGCCTGATCCCCAAGGGGGAGGTCACCGAGGTCGGCGAGGTCACCCTCTCGGACTCCGAGCTGACCGCGTACGAGCTGACCATCACGGTCTACCCGTCCAGCACGGACGTCCTGTACATCGACATCACCGACGACCCGCAGGCCATCGTCCCGTAACCCGGGCGAGGCCCACCGACCGGCGGGCGGTCCGATCTGCGCGGGTCCGGACCGTCCGCCGCCACACCCTGCCGACCCGCGCGAGCACGTGAAGGAGACCCGCGCCCATGACGACGAAGAAGACTGCCGCTCGCCGGCCGGACGACAAGCCGTTCGACTTCAACCTCGACGCCGTCCAGTCCGAAGTTGAGCTGACCCCGTTCGTGTTCCAGCACAACCGCCGCCGCTGGACGTTCGCCCACCTCCAGGCCCTCGACATCATGCCGCTGATGGCAGCCGCCAAACTCGGCGACGCCGCGGCCATGGTCTCCGCGTTCCGTGAGGCGCTCGGCGCAGAGGAGTGGGAGGAGTTCAAGAAGGTCGGCCTTCCCCAGTACAAGGTCGACAAGCTCTTTGATGCCTACCACCAGCACTGCGGCATGCAGTCGGGGGAATCGGAGGCCTCGTCGGACTCCTGAGGGAGCACGGCGAGGCCGTCGAGGCCGACCTACGCCAGCACTACGGCGTTCGCCTCTCAGACCTGTTTGCGCAGGACGCCAGCGGCCGAGCACGACTCACCTGGCGCGAGCTCGCCGTCCTCATCCGGCAGATGCCCGGCACGGCCCGGACCAGGATCGCCCTCGGCGACCAGGACGGACTGTGGGGGCTGGCCGAGCACCTGCAGGCCGACGCGATCGAGGCATTGCACGCCGCGAACTGGCAGCGCGCCAACTCCGGTCTGAAGCGGCATGAGCAGTCCCCGCCACCGGAGCCGTACGACCGTCCCGGCCGGCGGAAACCAGAGCGGAAGCAGATCACCGCGAACGATCTGCTCGACCACCGTGAACGCATGAGAGCCCGCGCCGCGTAGACGCGCGCCGCCCAACCATCCGGAAGGGCGGTGCCCGTCATGCCTTCTGCCGCGACCGAAGTAGCTGTCGGCTACGTCTCCATCGTGCCGTCCGCGCGCGGTTTCGCTGCCGAGTTGCAGCGGCAGATCGGACGGCCGACCGTCCAGGTTGGCGCCGACCTCGGGCAGGAGGCTGGGCAGGCGAGCAGCCGGAACATGCTCGCCACTCTCGGCAGTGGCCTCAAAGCGGGCGTCGCAGCAATCGCCGCGACGGGCGCGGTCCTGTTCACCGCGGCGTTCAGCCAGGCGCTGGAGCAGTCCGCGAGCAAGGCCAAGCTCGCCGCGCAGCTGGGCCTTGGCCCCAAGGAGTCGGCACAGCTCGGCAAGGCTGCGGGGGACATCTACGCCAAGGGGTACGGCGAGTCGTTCGAGCAGGTCAACGACGCGCTCAGGACGCTGACTCAGAACGGGATCCTCGCCGTCGGGGCGCCTCGCGCGGACGTGGACGCGCTCACGAAGAGCACCCTGAACCTGGCGGAGGCGTTCGGTACGGACGTCGGCGACGCGGCCCGCGCGGCCGGTCAGCTGATCCGTACCGGCCTGGCAAAGGACTCCAAGACGGCGTTCGACCTGATCACGGTCGGTTTCCAGTCCGGGGCGGACAAGGCCGGCGACTTCCTGGACACCCTGAACGAGTACAGCACGCAATTCCGGCGGGTCGGCCTCGACGGTGCGAAGTCGATCGGGCTGATCTCGCAGGCGCTGGCCGCCGGAGCACGGGACTCGGACCAGGTTGCGGACGCGCTCGGACAGTTCGGCGAGATCGCGCTGGCAGGCGGTAAGCCGGTCGACGAGGCGTTCAAGTCCATCGGGCTGAGCTCCGCGACGATGGCGAAGCTGATCGGCCAGGGCGGGAGCCAGGCGGAGCAGGCGCTGCAGCTCACCACGGACGCGCTGCGCCGTACGTCCGACGAGCAGGTCAAGCTGAACGCCGCAGGGGCTCTCTTCGGGGACCCGGGCAAGGTCATGGGCGACGCGCTTTTCGCGCTGAACCCGGCTGGTGCCGCGGCTGAGGCAGGCCTGGACAAGGCGGCGGGCGCTGCGGACCGGATGGGTGAGGCGCTGCACGGCGGCGCAGGCCAGAGCTTTGAGGTGTTCAAGCGGCAAGTCCTGCAGGGCCTGACCGACTTCATCACGGCCCGGGTTCTCCCTGCGGTTGTGCAGTTCGGCGGGTTCCTGAACTCGTACGTGCTGCCGGTCCTGCGGGATATGGGATCCGTGTTCGTCACGTACATCCTGCCCGCCCTGGTGCAGGTTGGCGCGGCATTCATGGCCGGCGTGGGCTGGGTCCGTGAGTACGGGGCGTGGCTGCTGCCTCTCGGCGTGGCAGTGGCCGGGCTGACGATCACGCTGAATGCCTCGGCGATCGCGACCGGTGCGGTGACGGCCGTGTTCTCGATCTACCGGGGCGTGATTCTGGCCGCGGCTGCCGTGACGCGCGGGTACGCAATCGTCCAGGGCGTCCTGAACGCCGTGCTGACCGCTAACCCGATCGGGCTGATCATCACCGGTATTGCGGCGCTGGTCACTCTGCTGGTCGTCGCCTACAACAAGAGCGACACCTTCCGGGGCATCGTCCAGGCCACGTGGGCAGGCATTCAGGCCGGGTGGAACATCCTGTGGAACGACTACCTGAAGCCCGGGTTCGCTGCCCTCATGGCGGGGCTGCGCGTGGTCGGAGAGGTTGCCGTCTGGCTCTGGCAGAACGTACTGTCTCCGGTGTTCTCGGGAATCGCTACGGGCGCCCGAATTCTTGCGACGATCATCCTGACCGTTCTCATCACGCCGGTCTATCTCGCGCTGAAATTCCTGGGCTGGGTCTTTTCCTGGCTCTGGGATGCGGCGATCAAGCCCGTATTCGATTGGATCGCTGCCGGGGCGACGTGGCTCTGGGCCACGCAGGTGAAGCCCGCGTTCGACAACCTGATGATCGGCGTACGGGCAGTCGGCGCCGCCGCCATGTGGCTGTGGACCAACGCGATCAGCCCCGCGCTCACCGCGATTGGCACGCTCGCGACGTGGCTGTGGAACAACGCGATCAAGCCCGCGTTCGCGAACATCGTCGCTGGTGGGCGTGCGCTCGGTGACGCGGCCATGTGGCTGTACACCAACGGGATCAAGCCCGCATGGGACAACATCGGCGCGGCGATCCGCTTCGTGTGGACCGCGTTCATCAAACCAGCGTTCGACAACGTGTCACGCGGCGTCGGCTACGTCCGCGACTCCTTCGACACTGGCGTGAGCGCCATCGGACGTATCTGGGACGGGCTGAAGGAGACCACCCGCAAGCCCGTGCAATTCATCATCGACACGGTGTACAACAACGGAATCCGGAAGGTCTGGAATACCGTTGCCGACTTCACCGGAGCGGGCAAGCTCGGCCCCGTAACCTTCGAAGACGGCGGCCGCACCCGCGGCGGAATCCCCGGCCGGGATTCAATTCCCGCGCTGGTTATGGCCGATGAATTCATCGTCAAAAGGGACTCGGCCCGGAAGATCGGGTTCGGGACCCTCGACTACATCAACCGCACCGGCAACCTCCCAGGGTTCGCCGCGGGCGGGCAGGTGCAGCGGTTCGCCGACGGCGGGCTGGTCGGCTGGGCCAAGGGCGCCGCCGGATCGATCGGAGACTTCTTCGGCGACATGACCGACCTGATCGCCAACCCGGGGAAGGCCTGGAACGCCGCCACCGGCTTCATCCGCGACCACATTGCGAGCATCACCGGTTCCGGGTACGGCAAGTTGATCGCGAGCCTGCCGACGAAGATGCTGTCCAGCCTGAAGGACAAGATCGTCAGCGCGATGACTTCCTTCGGCGGCTCCGGCGGCGGGGACATTGGTGGATCCGGCGTGCAGCGCTGGGCGCCCGTCGTCCTGCAGGCGCTCCAGATGGTCGGGCAGCCGGCCAGCCTCCTGCAGACGACGCTGCGCCGGATGAACCAGGAGTCCGGGGGCAACCCCAACGCGATCAACCTGTGGGACTCCAACGCCATGGCGGGCATCCCGTCGAAGGGCCTGATGCAGACCATCGACCCCACGTTCAATGCGTACGCGGGCCCGCTCCGCGGCCGTGGCGTGTGGGACCCGCTGGCGAACATCTACGCCTCGATGCGGTACGCGCTCGCGCGGTACGGGTCGCTGGCCGCGGCCTACAACCGGCCGGGCGGCTACGACTCAGGGGGCTGGCTCCAGCCAGGAGTGACCCCCACGATCAACGGCACCGGCCGGCCGGAGGCGGTGCTGACGGCACCGCAGTGGCAGGCCGTGTCCTCGCTCGCGGCGGCGGGCGCCGGACTGTCCGGGCAGCGGCTGCGGCTGGTCGTCGCGGACGGCCGGGAGTTCGAGGCCTATGTCGAGGACGTCGCGGACGGCCGTGTCGTGGCCGGTCAGAAGCAGCTGATGAGCGCCGTGCAGGCGGGACGGGGGCGGTAGACGGTGGCGATCCCCGGGAACATGCTCAGCCTGGTGACCGAGACGGTTGACCCGAACACCTCGGGCTGGCTCAGCAAGCTCAACTGCTCGATCAGCAAGGGCACCGGCGGCCGGTCGGGCGACGGGACACTGCGCCTGTCCTCGACCGCCGCCGGGGAGATGCAGGCCCGGACCGCAGCCTCCTACCCGGTCATCGCCGGGAAGGAGTACCAGACGTTCGCGGATGCCTCGGGTGCCACCGTGCCCGAGCGCATCGGCCTGCGCTGGCTGACCGCGGCGAACGCGGAGATCAGCATCACGTGGTCGTTGTCCACGGTGACGGCGTCCGCGACGTGGCACCGGATTTCTGTGGCCGGGGTGGCGCCGGCCACGGCCACGCAAGTGCAGGTCGTGGTGTCCGCGACTCCCGCGGGCGGCGGCGTCATCAACCACTTCGAGAACGTCTACCTGGGCTTGCCGATCCGCACCGTGGGCAACCTCCTCACCTCCAACGCGGAGACGATCGAGAGCTCTGCCCTGCGGTGGGTCGCCGAGACGAACTGCGTACTGTCGCGGCAGGCGCCGATGGTGTCATGGCCGGTAGACAACTACAGCGCAGGCGGCCACGTCCTTGGGCTGACGGTCACAGCGAACGGGAACGCTTCGGCCAAGATCACGGAGAAGCCGGTGTCCAGCGCGGGCACCGAGTACATCGGGTACGCCTACCTAAGCCCGCCGACGTCCGGGTCCACGGTGTGGGTAGAGCTGCGGTTCTACACCGCGGCGGACGTCCTCCTCACCGCGACCCGCTCCAACCTTGCGGCCCCGGGCACCGGCTACTACCAGCAGCGCGTGTCCGCGGTCGCCCCCGCGACGACCGCCTACGCGACGCTCGCCGTCGGCATCACCACCGCCACGGCCGCGCAGATCATGCGCATCGACGGCGCCGTCATCGCGATCGCACCGGTCATCCGCGAGGGAAGCATCCTGCCCTACGCTGACGCGTCGTTCGAGCGGGACGCCGCCACCTGGACGGCGGCCTCCGGCGTGGCAACGCTCGCCCGGTCCAGCCCATGGGGCGCATACGCCATGGACGGCGCATACGCCCTCACGGTCACCTCGGCCACGGCGACGACCAGCGTCATCCGCTCCGCGAAGTTCCCCGCTGGTGTGGCCGCCGGCAAGACCTTTCGGCTGCAGATTAACGAGCAGGTCACCGCAGGCGGCTGGACGCTGACCCGGGCGATCCGCTGGTACTCAGCTCTGAATGCCGACCTGGGAGTTACAGCCGGATCGGCTGCCGCCGCCCCGACCCCGGGCTGGTGGCAGCTCACCAACTCCTTCACCGCACCCGCGGGCGCCACGCAGGCCGCCGTGGAGCTGACACTGACCGCGACGGCTGTCTCCTCGGTCATGCGCCTGGACCAGATTGCGATCTGGGAGTCGCTGCCCCTGATCCAAGCGGTGCCCGACAACACCAACGCGGCAATCGTGCTCACCCTCCGGGAGATGGTGATCGGCTACCTGATCAGCGTCTGGCGAGTCCTGCCCGACGGAACCCGGACGCTGGTCCGCGGCCCGGACGGGCTGATCTCCAACCGGGTCCTGACCGCTGACCAGCTCGTCATCGAAGACTACGAGGCGCCGCTCGGCGTGAACGTGTCGTACTACGTGGAGATCGTCGCCACGCTGGGAGATGTGCCGGAGACGCGGACGTCCGACACCGTGCAGATTGCGGTTGGAGACGACCCCGACTTTGTGTGGCTGAAGGACCCGGGCAGGCCGCAGCGCAACCTGAAGCTGCGGATGATGGAGGCTCCGGACTGGTCCCGGCCGATCCAGCAGGCCGAGTACCGGGTGCGGGGCCGCCGCAACGGTGTCGAACGCTCGGACGTGCGCGGGGGCCTTGAGGGGACCATCGCGGTCTACACGCAGACCGACACGGAACGCGCCGACCTGCACCGCATTCTCGACTCCGGATCGGTCCTGCTGTGGCAGGCCGCGCCCGGGTACGGCGTCGACGACATGTACGTCAGCGTCGCTGCGGCCGGGGAGGGACGCATCAGCGCGGATGCAACCGAGCCGTGGCGGTCCTGGCAGCTCCCGGCCCGGCAGCGGGACATGCCCGTCGCCGTCGGCGTTGAGGGCTCGGCCGGCCGCACCTGGCAGGACATCCTCTCCGAGCACGCCACGTGGGGCGACGTCCTCGCGCGGTACGCCACGTGGGAAGACCTCCTGTTCAACCGGCCGATCGGGGGGTGAGCGGTGTATCCGGTGTCCGCACGGTTCCTCCAGGCGATCGCAGAGTCCCACCGGTCCGTCGTTCAGGTGGTGCTGTACCGCACGAACGGCTCGGTGGAGACGCTGGAGATCACCGGCGGCAGCGTGTCCGTGGACCGCAAAGCGGCCGCGCGTCGCACCTGCACCGTCACTCTCGACGATCCTGCGCTCATCCCGCGCACCGAGGCCGACAAGATTTCGGTGTATGGGGCGCGGCTGCGGATCACCGTCGGCATCCAGTACCAGGACGGCGCCCAGGAGGTTGTCCCCGTCGGCCTGTTCCGTGTGGACGAGGTCAGCGGGGACGTCGACGAGGGACCCGCGACCATCACCGGCAAGAGCCTGGAAGCGCTGGTCAGCGACGACCGGTTCACCGAGCCCTACCGGGCCATGGGCACCGCGGTCAGTGCGATCACCGCGCTCATTCAGCGGTCCATCCCCACGGCGACGCTCATCTCGACGTCCGTCGTCGACACGGCGATCGGCGCCCGGACCTGGGACACCGGCGGGGACCCGTGGGCGGCGATCACCGAGATCGCCCAGGTTGTCGGCGCCGAAGTGTATGCCGACCCCGACGGGATTTTCGTCCTCGAGGAGCTGCCCGACGTCCTGGTCGCGGACCCGGTGTGGACGGTCCGGACCGGAGAGGGCGGCGCCTACATCAAGGCCGACCGAGGCATGAGCAGCGCCGGCGTCCACAACGGGGTCATGGCCCGCGGCGAGAACACCGAGGCGGGCACAGCCCCGGTGGCGGCCCTGGTCGTCGACTCCGATCCGGGCAGTCCCACGTTCTGGGACGGGCCGTTCGGCCACCGCCCGGACCCCAATGTGGTGTCCTCTCCGATGCTGGTCACCGAAGTCCAGTGCGTCGCCGCGGCAACCCTGCGGCTGCGGGCCGCCCGCGCCGCGAACGCATCGGCTGACCTGTCCGCTCTGCCGAATCCCGCCCTGGCTCCGGGGGATGTCCTGCGAGTCGTGTACGAGGACGACACCGCGGAGCTCCATCAGGTCAGCTCCTTCACGGTGCCGCTGGACGTGGGCGGCGACTTCACCATTCGCACGATCGCCGCGAAGGAGGACACGTGACGGCGCAGCGGCAGGTCACTGCCGACCTCGCACAGGCCCTGTACGGGCAGGTCCGGCAGGCCGCCGACCAGTCTTCCGACATTCGGGGCGCGGACTGGCGCCTGGGCGTCGTCGACAGCGTGTCCGCGGCTGGCACGATCACTACCGCGGATGGGATCGTCGCCCGCCGGATGGAGTCGTATCCGGCCCCGGTCGCAGGCGACATCGTGGTCCTGACCGTCTCGGGTATTGGCAGCTGGCTGGCGGCGGGCCGGTTGCTCAGCTCGGCGACGACGGACGAGTGGACGACCTTGACACCGGGCTCGGGGTGGAGCCTCGGTCACACTGACCCGCCTGCGGCGGGTCGGCGGCGGGCTGACGGAATGGTCGAGCTCCGGGGAAAGGTCCGGATGAGCTCGGGTGCGCCACCCCTAGCCATGATCACCGGCCTGCCTGCTTTCCTCACCCCGCCCGTGGACCGGGACTTCATTGCAAACACGTCCTACGGGATCATCGCGCTCCGCGCGCAGCCCGACGGGACGATCATCAACGGTCCGCGGCTCAACCCGCCGGCAGCGAGCGCCTGGGTGTCCCTCGACAGTCTTTCGTACTCACTCTGAGGAGGCCTCGTGGCCACCGATCCATACGGCCAGGGCATCCAACTGGCGACCCTCGCCGACGCGCCCAACGCGGAAGCTCTCGCGGCGGCCCTGGCTGGGGTTGCCGGGCTGACCCCGCGCACCGTGATGCGGTTCGCCTCGGCGGCCGCCCGGGCCGCGACGCTGACCAGTCCGGTCGCGGGCATGGTGGCCTGGCTGACCGCGGAGAAGCTCCTCACCTACTACGACGGCACGCAGTGGATCATCCAGAACCCGAGCCTGTTCGCCTACGCGGCGGCCACGCAGATCCTGAATCACAACGTCGCGGTGACGATCAACCTGGATACGACGGTCGTTGACGACACTGGCTCGTTCAACGCGGTCGGCAAGTACTGGACGGTCCCGTACACGGGGAAGTACAGGCTGGTGGGGATGGTGTCCTGGGACAGCAACGCGACCGGGTGGCGGTCCTGCTGGCTCACCGCGAACAACGTGATGATCGTCGGTTCGCAGGCTGGCGCCCAGGGCGTGGCCGTCGGCGCCACGCAGGAGCGGTCCGTGATGGCGACGCTCACCGCGGGGCAGCAGATCCGCCTGATCGCCACCCAGCAGTCCGGCGGAAACCTCGCTACCGCCATCAGCGCCTCGGTCGCCGCATCGCTGGAAGCGACGTTCCTGCACGCCTGACCTCACCTACTGCCCCGGCCGTCTGGCTGGGGCCTTTGCATGCCCGGAGGCCACTCATGTCCAAGCAGCCGTCCGTTGGACGGATCGTGCACTACGTCAGCTACGGGAGTCCGGGAGGTGAGTACCGCTCGCAGTGCCGGGCCGCGATCATCACGGAAATGCCGGACTCCGGCGACACCGTCGCCCTGGCCGTCTTCAGCCCCACCGGCATGCACTTCGACCGCGCGGTCCTGCACGTCGAGGGCGAGCACGCAGGCGGCTCCTGGCACTGGCCGGAGCGTGCCTCATGACCAAGACCGGACCCCAGAAGTACCCGCCCGCTTCCCTGGCGTTCTGGCACCAGAGGGCGTTCCCCGGGACCCCGATGGAGTCGAACGTCGGCGTCCTCCACACCACGGAGGGCCGCACCGTCCCCGACTACCGCGGCGGCCGGGACGCCCCCAACCTCACCGCGCTCCCCGACATCCCCAACCGGAAGCTGCGCTGGTACCAGCACTACGACTTCGACACCTCCAGCCGCGCCCTCATGAACCTCGCCGGCGGCGTCGAGACGAACACCGCGAACGCCGTGCAGGTCGAACTCGTCGGGACCTGCGACGAACGGCGCGCGGTCACCTGGGACGGCAAGCGAGCCGGAACTGACTACATCTTCTGGCCCGACGCCCCGGACTGGCTCCTCGCCGAGCTCGCCCTGTTCGTCCGCTGGGCGCACGAGCAACACGGCGTCCGCCTCTCCTCGACGGTGTCGTGGAAGGCATACAAGAAGGGACAGGTCGGCGGCTCCTACGGCAAGGGCAACGGCGTCCGCCTGTCCTTCGACGAGTGGGGCGACTACTACGGCTGGCTGGGCCACCAGCACGTCCCCGAGAACGACCACGGCGACCCCGGCGACATCGACTTCGCCCGCGTTCTGGACCTCGCCCGCAACGGCCCGCCGAAGACCCCACCGCCGGTGCGGCCTCCCACGCTGCCCCCCAAGCCTGCCCCCCGACGCCGTCGGCCGGGCGCCCTTCGAGCGATAGGACTCTGATCATGAGCACCCCCACCCCTCTCCCCACCATCGAAATGCCTCCCGGCTTCATCGTCATCAAGGGCCCGGACTCCGCCATTTACGGGTCGTGGCTGGGGACTGGCTACGTCCGCAAGCTCACCGCCAAGGAGTACGAGGCCCTGGGCTCGCCGAAGTGGCGCGCAGCCGATCAGGCCGAGGCTGACGAGCTCGCCGCCCTCCACCGCGCCCTCCACGCCTAGTCAGGAGCTCTACATGCGCATCTACGGCAGAGAGCCTGTCGTCGTCCTCAACACGCTCAGTGCCGTCCTCGGCCTGGTCGTCACCCTCGGCGTCACTGGCCTCACCGACGTGCAGGCCGGGGCAATCGTCGGCGGGACCACCGCAGTCCTGGGCGCCATCGCCGCCGTGAAGACCCGCCCGATCGCCCCGCAGGCGTTCACCGCGGTCGTCACCTCCGGCGCCGTGCTGGTCGGCACGTTCGGCTACGACGTCAGCCAGGCCACCACCGGCGCCATCAACGGCGTCGTCCTGGCCACGCTGACCCTCCTCACCCGCGCCCAGGTCTCCCCGGCCCCGCCGAAAGACCCTGCCGGGCCGCTCCCCCCGGGGGTCACTGATCAGCGCCTGGGGCGCTGACGTTGCCCGATCCCACTCAAGGGGGCGTCTTGGACGGCATCTTCGGCTTCACCCCGGCAGACCTCGGTGTGTCCGGACTGCTCGTCATGGTCGTCCTGCTCATCCTCTTCGGCCGCCTGGTGCCCCGTTCCACCCTCCTCGACATGAAGGAGGAGCGGGACACCTGGCGGGCCGCGCACACGGAGTCCGAGGCGGCCAGGCAGGCCGAGCGCGAGCAGGTTACGGAGCTGTTGGAGCTGTCCCGGACCGCCGGCCATGTACTGACGGCGTTGCCCCGACCGCGGGAGGTGGACGCGGGTGCTGACCTGGCTGAAGCGTCTGATCGGCAGGGGTAAGCCCTCGGAGGGCCAGCGCGATGCCGGGGGCGCGCTGGCCCGGGCGCAGCGCGCCCGCGTCCTCGCCGAGGCCCGCAGGCCGGAGGTCGAGGACGCGGTACGCGTGCTGAGGACAGCGCGTAGGCAGAACCACTTCGCCGAGCGCATCGCCGAGGCTATGAGAGGAGGCGCATGATGCCCGTGCTGGGCCTGGACCAGTGGATCAACGTGTCGGCGTCCGCGGTCGCCGTCCTCACCTGCGCCGTTTTCGCCGCGGTCTACAGCTGGAAGGCTCCGTGGTGGCGCAGCGGCATAGGCCGCAACCTTGTCGGGTTCGCGGGCGCCGTCGGTGGCCTGTGCCTGTACACCGTCCTGATCACCCTCTGGCCGACCGGGTGCACAGCGGCCGTCCTGCGAGGCATCAGGACGGCGCTGCTGCTGTCCATCGCGGCGCTGATGATCCAGCGCACGGTGCTGGTGATCCAGGCCCAGCGCGCGGCCCGGGCGGAGGATCAAGATGGATGAGCCGCGACGAATGCAACCCCACATCAACCTCCGGCTCGCCGATGCGGCCGTGCTGGTCGCGATGGGCGTCCTAGAAGAGCAGCCCGTACCGCCGACCCCGGATCCGCCCGCGGAACCCCAGCCGCCCGCAGGGGAGTCCGGGCCGGCCGAGCAGGCAGCACTGAAGGTGGCGCTGGGCGCGGCGATCGTCGAGGCCGGGCTGATCCCGGACGCCGAGGACCAGGCCGCGGTCGCCGCGGTCGCGAAGCTGGATCCGGCGACCGCGGCCACGGTGATGCGCTGGGTGAAACGGAAGAAGAAGGACCCGCCGATCATCAAGCTGGGAGGGTGACATGGCGCTGCCGACGCGGGTCGTGCACCAGACGTACACCAACCCGGCCACCGGCGAGCCGGCCGAGGGCAGGGTCATCCTCACGCCGATTCCCGAGGTGTGGACCGACGCGAACGGCGAGGTCATCTACCCGGGCGGCGGCACGTTCGTCCTTGACGACACGGGCAGCTGGTCGCAGGCCCTCGGCCGGACCGACGCGCCCGGGGTGGAGCCCGCGGAGGGCAGGTACTGGCACTACGAGGAGCGCCTGAAGGGCCACCTGCAGGCCCGCGAGCGCGTGTTCGCGCTGCCCGCGGGCGACGGGCAGCCGATCAGCATCTCGAAGCTCGTCGCGGCCGATCCGGGCGCGGTCGAGTACACGCCGATCGTCGGCCCGGCCGGGCCCCCGGGAGCTCCCGGGGCGCCTGGAGCGAAAGGCGATACCGGGGCGGCGGGGCCGAAGGGAGACACCGGAGCGGCTGGCGCCGCCGGGGCCGCGGGAGCTTCGGGGGCGAAGGGCGACACGGGAGACCAGGGCCCCCAGGGCCTGCAAGGGGTCAAGGGCGACACGGGCGACCCCGGGCCGCAGGGGATCCAGGGGGCGAAAGGCGATACCGGCACGGCAGGCGCCGCAGGGGCGGCCGGGCCGCCGGGGCCGGTCGCGACCGCGTGGCGGCGCCGGGACCTCCCCGACATGTCCGCCGTCGAGAGCCTTTACTCGGGGGCGGCGCCCACCATCGGCGTGGCGCAGGGCTCGACACCGTCCGTCGGGTACGTCATCCACCGGCCGGCCGGGGTGGCCTTGGGCGGCGGCGAGTTCACCGGACCTTTCACCTACCTCGGCGCCTCCAACTTTCAGATCGGCGTGGGGACGCCGGACTCCACGTACGTCCTGCCTACGTCCCGATACCCGAACTCGCGCGGGACCCTCGCGAGCAGCCAGTCCGGCTGGTCCCTGGAGTTCGGGTGCGACGCACCGACCCTGCAAGTCCGGTTCAACTGGCAGTCAGGCGGCGCCTACCGGCTGTGGATCAACGGCCGTCGAGTGACCGAGACGATGCAGTCCCTCGGCGGGACCACGCCGGGCAACACCCACCTAATGACGATCGGGTTCGGCAGCGCCGAGCCCAGAACGATCCGCATCGACTGGCACAACACGCCGTTCGGCGGGGTGTACGTCCCCCCGACCGCATGCCTGTGGTCATCGGGCACCCGCACCGACCGCCTGATCGTGTTCGGCGACAGCATCCCCGGCGGCAGCACCATGAACACCGGCGGCGGAAGCGGCACCTGGGTCTCCCGGGTGGCCCTCGCACTCGGCTCCAACGACGTGTGGAACCAAGCATTGGGCGGCACTGGCTACATCTCCGCAGGCACCAGCCCCGTCTACGCCACGCTCGGGGACCGCCTGGCCGCGGACGTCGTCGCCCGTGCACCGCAGCGGCTGATCGTATGGGCGGGCTACAACGACAACGCCGGATCCCAGGGCGCGATCAGCACGGCCGCGGCCGCCCTGTACGCGGCCATCAAGGCCGGGCTCCCGGCCTGCGACGTGTACATACTTGGCTGCTGGGCTCCCACCGGCAGCCCCGGCGCCTCGATCCAGAACACGGACAACACGCTCCGCCTCGCCGCGGCGGCGGCCGGCTTCCCTTTCGTCTCGCCTCTCACCGGCGCGATCTACAACGCGGCCGGGACCCTGGTGGCCACACACGGCGCCTTCATCACCGGCACCGGCAAGGTCGGCGCCACGACCGGCGTCGGCAACGCGGACACGGCCATCGGTACGGACGGCATCCACCCCACCGACGTCGGTCACGCCCTCCTCGGCCGCCGGATCACCGCCGCCATCCGCGAACTGATGCCCGCGTGAGCTACGGCGCCAGCTCCTTCTTCACCTGCGCGACGTCCGGGCCTGAGTCGGTCTTCGGGATCGTCCACCGGTGCGCGGTGCCCTCACCGTCGGTGTAGATGAGCGTTCCCCCGGTCTGCGCTGTGGTCAGGTCGAACACGGCGGAGTCGAGGAGGTGCGTGCCAGGCTGTACGGTCCGGCCCGCGTTGAAGGAGTCGGAGACGACGTTGGATGCCTCGCCGTTGCCTTGCTCGATGGCGAGCCCGTCCGGGGCGACCCAGGTCCAGCCGCCCCCGTCGATCGGCGCGGCCTGGTCCGCGGCCACTGCGGTCGTGGCGCGCGCCTTGTACGTGATGAACGCGAACGTGTCCTTCGCTGGCTTGCTGCCGACTGACGCCGGGATGTAGACGACGGTGGCGGGGGTGATCTCCAGGCGTCCAGCTCCGCCGGCGCCGACGGTTTCCGTGGGCTGGCCCAGCTGGAGCGTGGCCGGAGCCGCGGCCGGGCTTGAGGCGGCAGGCTGACTTGCCGCGGGCGGCACAGCGTCGGCCGGCTTGTCCGCGCTCTTCGGGTTGCTGTTCGAGCACGCGGTGAGGGCGATTGCCGCGACGGCGAGGACGGTGGTGATACGGACGCGCATGACGGTTCCTCCGAATGGTGAGGGGTGGAACCGTAGCCGGACTCCCAGAAGGCCACCGGCCAGTTGCTAAACTGAGACCCTGCTGCACAACGTGACGCCCCCTCCTGGCTTCGTGCCGGGAGGGGGCGCTTTCGTGCGTCCGGCCGCCGACTACGATCCCGGGCCATGGCCCTCTACGAGATCTACTACGCGATCATCCCGCCCGGCGTCGGCCCCGATGACTACGAGTCGGGAGACTTGGAGCACCGTACGGACACGCTGGAGCTGGCGGACCCGGAGCCGGTGGACATCATGGCGTCCGGGCACCTTCTCACCTACGGGCCGCACGTGCCCGACATTCAGGACGCACTCGCGGCCACCCTTCCGGCTGGCTCACACGTCGTCGTCCTCAAGGTCAGTCTCAAGAAGGTGTGAGACGACGCTCCGCATCCTCCAGGCGCCCGCGGTAGTAGGCGTAGTCCCTCGGGTACCCGGCCAGCTGCGGCAGCCCGGACCGGAAACCGTCGGCTGCGTCCTGCCAGTGCTGGCACGCGGCTGCTGCGGACGCGGCTTCCAGCTGGGCGCGGACCGGGTCGAGCCAGTACAGCCAGCCCGGCCGATCCTCCTCGTCGGGTACCTGCGCGGCCAGCCGTACCGCCTCGTCGGACAGGCGGCGTGCCCGGTCACGGTCGCCGAGTGCGGCTGCCGCCATCGCCTCCTGGTGCGCGGTCGCTGAGGCTGCTGCGGGGGACGGGTTGCCGGTCCGGCCGGCCTGCGCTGTGCGTTCCGCTCGCCGCGGGTCGCCGTGCTGCAGCGCGTAGTACGACCGGACCCGGTGGACCCAGGCCACCATGTCCTGCTGGCCGCCGTCGACGGCCCAGCCGAGGGCGACGTCCAGCCATGCCAGGGCCACCCCGGTACGGCCCTGGCTGTGGGCTACCCAGGACAGCCAGTGCGCGTGCTCTGCGGCGAGGAGCATCAGCTGGTCGGACGCCGCGCCGGTCGTGCCGGGGATCAGGCGGGTGACGGAGTCGAGTTGCGCTCGGACGGCCGGCCATAGGTCGCGGCCGCCGACCTCGTCTTCGGCGCGCCGGTGCTTGGCGAGTACCTGCCCGATCCATGCGGCGGTGCGCAGGTCGGTTCGGCCGGTGGCGTGCCCGTGGGCGATGCGTTCCCTCAGTTCGGGGGGCGGGCCCCAGTCCTCCTGGCGGGAAACGGGCAGGCCGGTCAGTTCGGGGGGCACGGCGAGTCCTTCGGTGAGGCGACCGATGAGGTCCGCCGAGGTGACGCGGCGGCGGCCGGACTCGATCGCGGAAATGTGAGGTTGAGGCAGTCCTATGACCCTCTCGAGGCCGCTCTGGCTGAGCCCGGCTGCTGCTCGGTACTCGCGGAAGATTTCCGCCCAGTCCTGCCGCACCCAGGCCGCCCGTAGTCGCGGCGATGTCCAGACTTCCCGACCCGTCATGTCTGCACGATACGACGGCCCATACACACTGTGTATCGGTTCTGCTGGCGTCGCCGGGGAGTGTGGTTGCACCACCCGCTGACGATGCTAGGGAGCACACCGGCATGAGCGCCGAACCCCAAGGCCCGGCGGCGGGCATCCCCGTCGCCCTCGCCGTCCACTGCCAGGACGTACCGCTGCCGAGCGTGAAGGACCTTTCCCGGGAGCAGGCCGCGGGGCGCGCGTGCACTGCCTGCGGGAATTCGCTGCCGGTCGGCGCGATCCCGCGCGGGTCGATTTACACCACGCATGGCGCTCGGGTCGTCGTGTACGAGGTGTGGTCCTGCCCGCCCCCGCCGGCGCCCGGCGGTTCGGCATGACGACGTACACGACCGGGCGGTGGCCGGATGTGCCTCGCTGGTGTCAGGGCTGTGGCGCTGAGGCACTCCCTATCGGGGGCCCTGAGGGCGGTGCGATCCTCCATCGGTATGACTGCGATGTGCGTCGGCCGGAAGAGCCGGTGGAGCAGTGAGTGAGCTGAAAAAGCAGCTCATCATCATCGCGTCGGTGTTCCTTGTCGCCACGTCGCTGGCCTTCGCCGCGATCATGGGCGGCCCATGAAGCCCCCCCGCCTTGGGCGCCCCGCGCATCTCCCCTTCCGGAGCGCCCGGGGCGGGCCCTACTCCCTGACTAGGTCCGCAAGCTGAACGCCCGTTGAGTGGGCAATTCGGAGGAGGACGGTGAGAGTCGGGTCTGAGGTTCCGTACTCGATCCGAAGGATCGTCTTGTTGTCTACTCCTGCGAGCTCGCCCAGGACTTCTTGGGTGAGCCGCGCCCGTTTGCGGGCCCGGCGTACGCGCACTCCGATCGCCCGGCGGCGGGCGAGAACCCAGTCGGGTGGTGGATCGGTAGGCACCCGTCGACCTTGGAACGATCTTCACGGATTGTCCTTACCTGGTCAGGTAAATCTACGAATCCCGTGGGCATACCAACCATCCGACCGAAAACCATTGCGTCAGTGGCTCGAACCAACCATGCTCCTGACAGAGCGCACCGAACGACAACCCAGGGTGATGCACAGTGCACGAATTGCCGGACTCCTCCGCTCGTCGCGCGCGCCTGTCTCCGCCTCAGCGGGGCCGGGTCGAGCGGGTAAGGAGATCCCTCGCGGTTGCCCGGGTCACCGACCTCGCTACGCTGCGCGAGGCCGATCTCATCACGCTGGTGGAGAACCTCCGCGCGCGCCTTGATGACGCGGTGCTGATCATCGACGAGACCACCGAGTAAGGGGAGCGCGCATAACCTATGTGCTGCCGAATATTGTCGGGCGACGTGCACCACGCGTATGTGGCCGAGCCCCGCATACCCAGCACGGCGCGGCTGTTCCAGCTCACGTGTTCGCCGGTGCACAACTCCATCCACACGGCGGTGAAGCTGGGGTTCCGGCTGGGCTGGTCGCGGCTGGGCCGGTGGCTGGGGCGCGGTTTCTCCCGGCACGGCAGGACGGGCCGGCCGCCGGTGGCCTGGCGGCGTACGGGCGGTCCGTGGTTCGGCAATCAGCTGATGACGCTGGCGTTGTCCGGGAGGACGGCGCGGCTGCGGCTGGACCAGGCGCACAGGGGCCGCAAGGGTGCCCGGCTGGTGACGGTGCTGGACCGGGAGCTGACCGGGGCGGAGACGGCGTAGACATGGCGGGCCGGGGGGACGGTGCGGTGGCCGGCGCGGGTCGCTGCCGCGGCGGGCGGGGTACGGGAGGGCGATGCGGCCCGCGGCACCCGCGCGGCCGGGTGCCTCGCGGCCGGGTGCTGAGGGACCGGGAGCCGAGGGACCGGGAGTCGTCCCGCACGGTGCCGTGGGACCGCGCGTCGCACGGCCGGGAGCCGTGGGGCGGCCCCGGGCGTCCGTGCGGTGGGCGCCCGGCGTACCCTGTGGGGCTGTCAAGCCGCTCCTGCCGCTCCCCCGCGACGTCGCGGCGCTTCATGCCGCTGCACGTCAACCGGACTGGGGAGTCCCGCCTTGTTTGAGACTCTGGGGTCGCTGACCGCGAGCCCATGGATCTACGCCGTGGTGGCGGTGTCCGTCGTGCTCGACGTCTTCCTGCCGGTCCTCCCGAGCGGGGTGCTGGTGATCACCGCCGCGGCGGCGGCCGCGGCAGCCGGTGCGGCGGGTCCGGTACCGGTGACCGCTCAGGTGCCCGACATCCTGGCCCTGCTCGTGATCGCCACGACCTCGTCGGTGCTGGGCGACATGGCGGCGTTCCGGCTGGCCCGGCGTGGCGGGGCCCGGCTGGACCGGGCCATCGCCCGGTCCCGGCGGCTGACCCGGGCGCACGAGCGCCTGGGCACGGCACTGGCCCGGGGCGGCGGCGCCCTGGTGGTGATCGCCCGCTTCGCTCCGGCGGGCCGGTCGGTGGTGTCGCTGGGCGCGGGGAAGACGCACCGCAAGGTGATGGAGTTCCTGCCCTGGTCGGTCCTGGCGGGCATGGCCTGGGCCGGTTACAGCGTGTCGCTCGGCTACTTCGGCACGCAGTGGCTCGGTACCCAGTGGCTCGGTACCGCCGTCTCCCTCGTCGCCCTGTTCGCCGGCGGCGCCCTCGCCGCGTACCTCGTGCGCCGCCCGTATCCGGCGAGGACCGCGGCGGCCCCTGCGGCGTAGCGGAACCCCGCACGGCTCGTTCGGGTGAACCGGTTCCCCCGCGCGGAGCAACGGCTCACCCGTTCACCCGGCCCCGATCGCCGCCCCGGGGCCCGGCTCCTAGCGTGCAGAGCACGGTGCGCAACCGAATCCGCGTCACACCCGTGCCCTGGCCGCGCCGTTTCGAGGAGCCGAGGAGTTCTCTCCATGCCCGCCACGCCGCACGCCACGCCGCAGTCCGAGCCCGCCCCGCACTCCGGGCACGCCGGCTGCTCCGCCCCTTCCACCCCGCGCCGTCTGCTGGCGCTCGCAGCCGTGACGCTCGCCGTGGCCGCCGCGACGCCCGCCACCCTCGCCTACGCCGCTCCCTCCGCCAGCGTCTCCCCGAGCACGGTCGTCGCGGGCGCCCGGGTCGGGCTCAACGTCGAAGGCTGCGGTACCAAGACCGGCCGGGCCACGTCCACCGCCTTCGGCGAGGTGCAGCTGACCCCGGGCAATCTGGAGGCCACGAACCTGTTCGGCAGCGCCACCGTCCACCGCGACGCCGGCGCGGGCACCCACCGGGTCACCTTCGAGTGCGGCGGGGCCGGCGGCCAGCGCGTCACCGCCAACCTCTACGTCACCACGGGCGCCGCGCGCGGTGGCGAGGGCGGGAGCATCGGCTCGATGAGCCCGGCGCAGATCGCCGTGGGCGGCGCCCTGGCCGTGGGCGCACTCGGCGCCGGTGTATGGGTGATCCGCCGCCGAGCCTCCGCGGTCTGACGGCCGTCGTCCCGTGCGCCCCGGGAGCGCAACCGCCCCGGGGCGCACGGTCACGCCGGCAGCGATGCGCGGTGGCACGATCACACGGTCCCGCGAGCGGTCACACGGCGGCGGCGGTCTGCCCCCGTACGTGCACCCCGTCCAGCAGTTCCTGCGTGGCCTCGGCGACCGCGTCCACGGCCGCGTCGAACACCTCACGGTTGTGCGCGGCCGGCGCGCGGAACCCGGACACCTTGCGTACGTACTGGAGCGCTGCGGCGCGGATCTCCTCCTCGGTGGCCTTCTCGGGGATGGCGGGCGGGCGCAGGGTCTTAATGGAACGGCACATGCCTCCACTATCCCGCTACCGCGGCAGCTCGGCCCCGGAAAGTTTCAGGATCAGGCCGGCCTGGAGCCGGGCGCGCAGTTCCGGGTCGGCGACCTCGTCGAGGAGGCCGATGGCCTGCTGGGTCGACTCGGCCGCCCGCCGGTCGTCGCGCAGTGCGGTCGTCTGTTCGGTCATGTGCTTGAGCGCGAGGTCGGCCCGGCGGTGGAAGAGCTGTCCGGCGAGCGTGGTGACCAGGCCCACGGAACTGGTGACGATCCCCAGGTAGAGCTCGCCGCCGCTCTCGGCCTTCCACACCGCCAGCCCCACCCCGAACAGCAGGACCGCCGCTCCGGCCGCGGCGAAGCTCTGGCTGGTGGCGAAGCTGCTGCGGGCCTGGGTCAGCCCGTACGCGTAGTACTCGACGAGGAGGGGCGTGAAGTCGTCCCGCCGGTCGCCCAGTTGCGCCGAGGGGCGCGGCAGGCCGCCCACGTCACGGAATTTGGGGTGGTCCGGTCCGATGGCGGGCGTCTCGGCGTCGGGAGCGGTGAGCTGCGCGAGCAGCCGGTCCCGTTCCTCGGTCCGTCTCCGCTCGAAGGAGGCCCCCGCGGCCCGTTCCAGCAGCACCAGCACCACCCCGGCCGCGACCACCGCCACGGCCACCCCGCCCCACGCGAGCCAGTCGCCCATCTCCCGACGATCCCACGCGCGGGCCGCGCGGCCAAGGCCCGTGCCGGGTGATGCCCGGTGGGCTTCCGGCGGCGCTGATGCGGGTGTGACGGGTGGAATCTAAACTGGCGGGGTCGTGAAGGATCCCGAGGTGAGGGAGATGCGCATCATGGCCAAGCGAGGCAACAAGCGGCGCGCCCGCAAGAAGAAGAAGGCCAACCACGGCAAGCGCCCCAACGCCTGACCACCCCCTGACACGAAGGCCCCCACGCACACCCGAAGGGGGCCTTCGCGCCGGGCGGACGTCGTCTTGTGGCGGCGCGATCCTGCTGCTCCCATGGTCTCGGGACGACATGTCAGGGGGCGGCGTGGGCGGGCTGAGGGTCTCTCGTTGGCGGAAGTCCGGTCACGACCGGCTGTACGTGAACCTGCCCGGCGGAGCCGCCGTCGCCTGGGCCGACTGCCGCAGCGGCAAGGTGACCGTACTCGTCGAGGAGCACCGCCAGGAGGCACTGGCCCTCCTCAGGCAACAGCTCGCGAACCTGCCCGGCCCCACGGACGCCCGACCCGAACCTGCGCCGGAGGCCAAGCCCGTACGCCCGAAACCGGCGAGGAAGCTCCCACCCTTGAGGCCGCCCGACGACCTGGCGCTCAACCGGCCGGGCTCCGGGATCCGGGAGATGCTCCGCTCGAAGGGGCCGAGCCGCGTACGACGGGCCCTGGACCGGGTGTTGGGGCGGGAGAGCGAGTGGGACCCCTGGTTCAAGGGGCTGGCCGGCGAACGCATCGCGGGCGCCGAACTCGACCGACTGACGGCCCGGGGATGGAAGGTCCTGCACTCGATCCCCCTGACCCGCGGCGGCGACATCGACCACCTGCTCATCGGCCCGGGAGGGGTCTTCACGGTCAACACCAAGTACCTCCGGGGGAAGTCGGTGTGGATCGGCGACGACACGGTCAAGGTCGACCACGGCCCCCCGCACCCGTACCCGGCCCGGAGCCGCGCCGAGGCCAGGCACGCCCGCGGCGTCCTGGAACGGCACTGCCCCTTCCCGGTGGAGGTGGAGCCGGTCCTCGTGTTCGTGGGCGTACGCAACCTCCCCGCGACGGCGACGGCCCCGCCCCGGGTCCGCATATACGGGGAGCGCGACGTCGCGGCCCTCGGCCCGCTCACCGGCCGCCTCACTCCGGAACAGATCGACCACGTCTACGCGGCAGCCCGCCACCGCCGAACCTGGCTCACCCCCTGACCCATAAACCCCGCCCACCCGGGAGTTCACCAGGGGCAGCCGGGGTGCGGACCATTCCCCTCCGTTTCGGCCCGCGCCCCCTAGACCGGGTGGACAGTGAGAGGCGGAACGCGAAGGAGCCGGCCCGCACAGACAGCGCGCCCGGCGCCTCCCACGGGCAGGCGCCCGCGCAGCGGATCACCACCGGTCCGTCCCGGTGCCGTCGGCATCGGTCAGACATGCAGAAGGCCCCCAACCATGATCGGTTGGGGGCCTTTTCGCTGGTGGGCGCGGACGGTTTCGAACCGCCGACATCCGCTTTGTAAGAGCGGCGCTCTACCCCTGAGCTACGCACCCTGGAACGAGTGGACAGCCTACATGGCGGGCACACCCCCCACGCAAACCCGTTCCGGTGGGGGAGAATGGACCGGGGCAAGGCGGACGCGGTACGGGAGAGGGATTGTGACGACGGCATCCCGGCGTTGGTTCGGTGGGCGGGACGAGAGTCGGCGGGCGGATGCGCAGGCGGCGAAGGATGCCGCCGCCGCGGCCTTCTACGAGCTGGACACCGCGCAGCGGGACCTGCGGATCTCGGTGGAGACGATCGCCGCTGCGGACGGTTCGCCCGCCGCGCGGCAGGCCGGCGAGGGGTTCGCCGCGCTCGGGCGGCGGATCGACGAGGTCAGCCACCTGTACATCGAGGCGGTCGACGCGCACGACCTGGACCGGCCCGAGCTGGAGGCCTCCGCCGCCGCGCAGGCGACCCGGGACCTGACCCGGGCCCGCGAGGAGCTCGAAAGGGTCAAGGCGGAGCTCGACCGGTACGAGCAGGGGCTGCGGCCGCTGCTGGACAAGGCGGAGACGCAGCTGGCGCGGGTGGCCCCGGCCCGGGAGCGGGCCAAGGCGGCGCTGCTCGCGGCGAGTGACGCGCTGGACGCCGTACGGGCCAAGGGCATGCGGGCGGACGATCTGGCGGCGCGGCTCGCGGCGCTGGGGCCCGAGCTGACGATGCTGAACCAGGGGGCCGCGCTCCACGGGGTGCAGGAGACGGTGCAGCGCGCCGACCGGATCCTCCGGGACGCGGAGGGCGTGCGCGCGGAGGCGGCCCGGTTGCCGGAGCGGGCCGCGGAGATCGACCGGCGGCTGGTGAGCCTGCGGACGCGGGCGCAGGCGCTCCGCAACCGGGCGGACCGGGTGGACCCGGTGCTCAGCGAGTTGCGCCGCCGGTTCAGCGCGGCGTGCTGGCAGGACCTCCAGCAGGTGCCGGACCAAGCGGTACGGGACGTGGCGCAGGCGGAGGACCGGCTGGCGGACGCCGGGCGGGCGCGCGACGAGCAGCGCTGGACGGACGTGGGGGCCTCGATCGAGGCGGTCCGGGCGTCGCTCGACGCGGTGGACGAGGCGGTGTCGGCGGCGCAGGACCGGCTGACGCTGCTGGAGGCGGTGGCGCGCGATCCGCGGGCGGAGGTGGACCGGACCCGGTTCGCGATCCGGGACGCGCAGCGGCTGGCGATGGCGGGCCGGAGCGTGCCCGATCCCCGGCACGCGCGGCCGCTCGACGAGTCGGTGGCACGGGTGGAGCGGGCGGTGGCGGGGCTGGAGGAACGGCACCCGGACTACTGGGCGTTCCTCCAGGAGATGGAGGCGGTGCGCTCCTCGGTGAACCGGGTGGTTTCCGAGATACGGGAGGGCCTCGGGCACGGCTAGCCCGCCCGACGGGCCGACGGGCCGACGGGCCGACGGCCCACCTCCGCGCATCGCCCAGTCCCGCCCCGCCCGTGCCACCCCGCCCCTGCCCCGCGATTCCTCCGAGGTTGTCCGCTGCCTCCCGGCGGCGGATGCTGGGAGGGACGTACGCCCGAGGCAGAGGAGGGCGGTATGGCTACCCACGCCGCGGCGCGCATGCGCAAGCCGATCGGTGCCCGGCTCGACGAGCAGCTGCCGGTCGACCACAAGCTGAGCAAGGTGTACCGGGTGGGGGCCGGGCTGACCGGCCTCCTGCTCGTGGTGTTCGGGGTCCTGGGGCTGATCGACCGGATCGGGTTCTTCGACACCGGCGGGGACACGGTCCTCACGCTGAACACGAACGGGGCGTTGAGCGTCCTGTCCATCCTCGTCGGGCTGCTGCTGCTGTACGGGATGTACGTGGGCGGGAACTTCGCCTCGACGCTGAACATCGTGCTGGGGCTGCTGTTCATCGCGAGCGGGTTCATCAACCTCGCGCTGCTCGACACCGGGTTGAACTTCCTGGCGTTCCGGATCCCGAACGTCCTGTTCAGCTTCGTCGTCGGCGTGATGCTGATGTGGTTCGGGATGTACGGGCGGGTGGGCAGCGCCCTGCCGCACGACAATCCGTACTGGCAGGCCCGTCACCCCGAGGAGGCCGCCCGGGAGCAGCGGGCGCGCGCGGGCCGGGGATCCGCAGCGGCGGTGTCCGCGGTGTCGCACCGGCCGGGGATACCCGTACGGGGTCCCGAGGCTTAGCCTGTGCGCATGCCCCGTTACGAGTTCCGCTGCCGGACCTGCGAAGACACCTTCGAGGTCAGCCGGCCCATGGCCGAGTCGTCCGCGCCCGCCGACTGCCCCGCCGGGCACTCCGACACCGTCAAGCTGCTCTCGGCCGTCGCCGTGGGCGGTTCCAGCAGCGCCGGCGCTCCGGCCATGAGTGCGGGAGGCGGCGGCGGTGGCGGCTGCTGCGGGGGCGGCGGCTGCGGCTGAGCCCCCGGAGCCGCGCGCGGATCGGCGTACCGCCTCACCTGCGTGTCCCGTGGAGGTGGCCGTCCCGGTCCGGGACGGCCACCTCCCCCGCGCGCCTGCTCCGGGCCGCTACCGCTTGCGCGACAGCGTCAGGCCGTCCGAGATCGCCAGCAGCACGGAGTCCATGCGCGGGTCCGCCGCGACGTGGTCGTTGTAGGCGCGGACGCCGGCCGCCGCGCCGGTGGTTCCCTCGTCGAGGACCGTGCCGTGGTAGAGCGTGTTGTCCGTGACGATCAGGCCGCCCGGACGCAGCCGCGGCACGAGCTCCTCCCAGTACGCGATCTGGCTCTGCTTGTCCGCGTCCACGTACGCCAGGTCGATGTGCTCGCCCGTCGGCATGGCCCGCAGGGTGTCGAGCGCCGGGGCGATCCGCAGGTCGATGCGGTCGGCGACCCCGGCCGCCTCCCAGGCCTCCCGGCCGTACCGCGTCCACTCCTCCGACACGTCGCAGGCGATGATGCGGCCGTCGGCGGGCAGCGCCTGGGCCATCGACAGCGCCGAGAAGCCGGTGAAGGTGCCGATCTCGACGATGTGCCGGGCGCCCGTCAGCCGGACCAGGAAGGCGAGCAGCGGCCCCTGTTCCTCCGCCGACTGCATGCCGGCGACGTCGGGGAACTTCTCGTACGTCGTGGCCACGAGCCCCCGCTGGACGGCGTCCAGCGGGGGGTTGTGCGCGAGCACGTACCGGTAGAGATCGTCAGTGATCTTGGTGCTGTTTCCCTTGGTCATGCACCCAGTCTGCCGACCCGCCCGGCTTCGCGGGTGAACGCCCGTACGATCGCCTCGCCCGCGAGCACGCCGGCCTCGGCCAGGGCCGTCACGGACGGTGCCTCCCAGCCCGCGTCGGCCAGCTCCCCGTGGCCCGGGCGCCAGCCCCGGTCGGCCGCGAGCAGCAGGTCGGCGTCCAGGAGCGAGTCCCCGGCGGCGAGCGTGGTGGTGGCGCCCGTACGGCGGGCCACCTCGTGCATCGCCGCGCTCTTGGTCAGCGGGCGGGGCACGGCGTAGATCTTGCGGCCCTGGAGCGACACGGTCCAGCCGCGGGCGGCCGACCACTCCGCCAGGGACTTCAGCCACTCGTCGGGGACCAGCGCGCGCTCGACGACGAGGTACGCGAACAGCTCCTCGGCCACCCGCGTCTTGCGCAGCCACGCCGGGTCGGCCGTGGCCTGCAGGTGCGCGTGGACCTCGTCGAGCGGGGCGCACTCCGCGGCCAGCCGGGCCGCGACCTGTCGCCGCCAGTCGCGGTCCGGTACCCCGTCGACCAGCAGCTGGCCGCCGTTGGCGCAGATCGCGTACTGGGCCGGGCGGCCGGGGAAGCGGATGCGCTGGTACTGCTTGCGGGTGCGGGTGGTCGTCGGCACGAAGACCACCGACGGGTCGACCGTCAGCTCCGTCAGCAGACCCGCCGCCGTCTCCGTCATGTAGGACAGCGGCTTGCTCTCGTGGACCTCCACGCACAGCAGCCGGGGGGCCACCGGGTCGGGCATGGTCAGACCGAGGGCGGCCGCCGAGTAGATGAGCGTGCGGTCGAGGTCACTGGCTATCAGGAGGGTCACTTCGAGGACACTGCCTTCCCGTCGGCGCCCGTGGCGCCGCGCGTGAAACGGGGGTGGATGAGTCCGACGCAGGTGTAGGGCAGGCCGTCGACCTCTTCCACCGGTACGCCGCGCTGCTCGGCGAGCAGCCGTACGTGGTCCAGGTCGGGTCCGGCGCCGCGCTGGGCGAGGATCTTCCACGGCACCCGGCGCAGCAGGACCCGGGTGGTCTCGCCGACGCCCGGCTTGACCAGGTTCACGTCGTGGATGCCGTACTCCTCGCTGATCCGCTCGACCGCCGCCCAGCCCTCCCAGGTGGGGGTCCGGTCGGCGGCGAGGAGTTCCTTGACCTCCTCGTCGACGGCGTCGGCCACCTCGTCGAAACGGGCGGCGACGGTGTCGACGAAGTCGACGGAGACGTCGGCTCCGGCGAGCTCCCGGTAGAACTTCCCGCCGTGGAAATCGGCGGGGCCCACCAGGTCGGACCTGAGAACCGTACGCGAGATGAGACCGGAAACGGTGGAATTGAGACAGGCGGAGGGGATCAGGAAGTCCTCGCGGGTGCCGTACGTCTCCACGCAGGAGCCGGGGTCGGCGAGGACGACGATCTCGGGATTGAAGCCCTCGAACTCCGCCAGGGCCTCGCGCAGCTCGCGGGTGATGGCGCCCTTGCCCGTCCAGCCGTCGACGAAGACGACGTCGGCCGGGTCGTGGTGGGCGGCGATCCAGCGCAGCGCGTTGGCGTCGATGCCGCGGCCGCGGACGATGGAGACGGCGTAGTGCGGCAGGTCCAGGCCGTGCCGGACCTGGGCCCAGCGGCGCATCAGCACGCCGACGGGGGTGCCGGCGCGGGCCAGGGAGACCAGGACCGGGGACGGGGAGCGCTCGGCGAGGACGGTCTCGGTGACCGTGCCGACGGCGCGGGCGATGCGGGCGGCGGAGTCGTCGAGGGCGCTCTGGTAGAGCTGCTGGTACTGCGGCGACGGCTGGTACTCGACGGGCAGGGACTCGGCGTAGTGGGCGCCGCCCGCCTGGATGGCCTCCTCGCGCTCCTCGGTCGGCGCCTCCAGCTCGACGTCGGAGAAGTCCTGGAGCAGCCAGCCGACGTCCTCGGGGGCGTAGGAGGAGAACGCGGGGCCGCGCAGGGGCTCGGACATGATCGGCTCCTGCCGGTCGGGTACGTACGAGGGCAGGACGGCCAGCAGGACCCGGCCGGTGTGCGGGGCGAGGGCCGCCAGGAGCCCCGACCGCAGGGCGGGGGTGTCCCCGGCGGAGTCGACGACGGCGACGACGGCGTCGAAACCGGTGCCGGCGGTGCTGCGCACGTTGTAGGCGTACCGGTCGCCCGGGCCGTCGGCCGGGGCGTCGTGGGCGGGGAAGACGAGGCGGGTGCGGATGGCGTAGCCGGGGTCGTCGACGGCGAGCACGGGTGAGCGGGTGGTCGTCGAGAAGCGGACCTCGCGGGCCGCCCCCGCGTCCTCCAGGGCCTTCGCGAGGCGCAGCGGCGCGTACATCAGCTCCTCGTTGCCGAGGACGAGGACCCGCCCGGGCTCCGTGCCGAGGGCGGCCGCGAGCTGTCCGGCGAGGGCGGGGAGGGCGGCCTCCAGCCGGGTGCGGTGCGCGGGGGTGAAGCCGTGGCGGCCGCCGTCCGGGACGCCGGCCGGCCAGTCCAGCGCGACCTGCTCCCAGGCCGGCCCGCGGGCGCCCGCGGGCTGCTCCGCGAAGGCGGCGTGCTGGCCGGAGGCTGCGTCCTGGCCGGAGGCTGCGTCCTGACGGGAGGCGGCCTGCTCCGCGGAAGCGGAGTGCTCCTCGTACTCCTCGACCAGGGCCTGGCCCCGGGCCAGGACCCCCTCGGGCAGCGACACCGTGCCGGAGGCCAGGGCGATCAGGTCCACGCGGGCGCCGAGCTCGGCGGCGAAGGCGGTGAGGCGGTCGCGGTCCGCCGGGGAACGCATGTCGACGAGGGCGACGACGACGTAGTGCCGACGGGGGTGGCGGGCGTGCAGGTCGCGGATGGTGTTCAGGACCGTGTTGCCGGTGGAGAACTCGTCGTCGACCAGGACCAGCGGCCCGCTGCCCGCGAGCAGCTCGGGGTCCTCGGGCAGCAGCAGGTGCGAGGTGGCGTGCGAGTGGGCCTCCTCGAACCCGCCGGCGGGCTCCACTCCGGGCACGGGCCGGCGGGTGGAGTGCAGGTAGGGGGCGGGGCCCAGGCCGTCGGCGACGCAGTGGCCGAGGCCGGTGGCGGTTTCGGCGTAGCCGAGGACCACGGCGGAGGCCGCCTCCTCGCCGAGCAGCGCGCGGACGCGCTCGCCGAGCCCGTACCCGGCGGCGTACACCGTCCGCGGTGACTGCGGGACGTGCTTGCCGAGCACCTGCGAGACCAGCAGGTGCGCCCGCTTGGGATTGCGCCGCAGCGCCAGGCCCAGCAGTTCGTCCAGCCGCGGTGCGCCGGCGCCCGGAGCCTCCCGCAGGCTCACGCCGAGCCGCTGGGCGACCCAGGTTCCCGACCAGACCTCGTCGACCTCGTCGATCGTCTTGCCCTTCCTCGTCGTCAAGGACGGGCTCACACCTGGAGCCCGGCCGTGAGGAGGTCGACGAAGCCGACCTCCTCCTTCGCCACACCGAAGACCTCGGCGCGCAGCATCGTGCGCTCGGCCCAGGCCCGGTGGGGCTTCACCTCGTTCATTTTGTTCGTGTAGACCGAACGCATCACTCCGCCGCCGCCGCGCTCGGGGCGCAGGATGTCCTGGGCGTCGCTGAACTCCTCGTGGGAGACCACCGACAGCGCGTGTACGGGCGTGACGTGGGCGGGGTGGATGCAGGTCTTGCCCAGCAGTCCGTTGGCCCGGTCGAGCTCGATCTCGCGCAGCAGTCCGTCCAGGTCGTGCTCGATCAGGGCGGTGCGCAGTTCCTCCACACCTTCCTCCAGGAAGGGGCTGCGGCGCAGCTGGGGCTTGAAGAGTCGCTGCTGGCTGCGGAAGTACTCCCAGACCGGACCGGTCACGGTGAACCCGGTGCCGTCGGCGCGGCTGAGGACGTTGACGACGTCCGCGATGACGCCCGCGACGATCTGGACGTCGTAGGCGGTCATGTCGGGGGTGCGCCGCAGCCCGTACGCGGAACAGAAGTCGGTGACGCCGAGCCGCAGGGCCAGGACCCGCTCGCGGTGCTCGTTGACCGTCCGGGAGATGCCGGCGAGGGCTTCGACCCGGGTTTCGAGGTGGAGCAGCTCCGGGGTCTCCAGGACGGGCATCGCGTACAGGCGGGGCAGCCCGCTCTCGGCCTCCGCCTGGGCGACGGCCTCCAGGAAGGCGATTCCGCGGCTCTCGTCGAACTTGGGGAGTACGAATCCGGCCAGTCTCCGCACGGAGCCGCCGAGGCGGCGCGCGAGGTCGGGTATCTGCTCGGGGGTGCGGACGCGGACGAACAGCAGCGGGAGCTCGCGGGCGTCCGGGTCGTCCGCGTCCTCGGCGGCGTGGGTCCGGTCGAGCTCCGCGAACTGGCGGACGAGGTTCTCCTCGGCCCCGGCGACATCGCCGTCGCTGATGGAATCCTCCAGGCAGAGCACCATGGAGACGACTCCCCGGCCGGCCTGCTTGCGGACGTCCGCGGCGAGCTGGGGGCGCGTGGCGGGGCTGTAGAGCGTGGCTCCCAGTGCCGCGGCGAGGATGCGGGCGGGTGAGGCGCCGGTGAACTCCGCCGGTTCCTGGTGGAAGAGGTCCTTACGGACAGTAGGCGATATGTGCCCAAAGTGACGCATGTGCTTCCCCCGTACTGCCTCGGCGGCCCAACTGGCGTGGCCGGTAATAGTACGTACGAACCTGAGTCAAGAGTTCCTCAAGCACATGAAGTTCAGGTAACCCTCTTGCACCATGCCCAGGTCTCCCGTTCGAGGGCAAGGTCCCACGGGGGGCCGCATTGTCCCCGTCGCCCCCGGGAGGGCAGGATGACGGGCATGACGCACGCGATGCAGAAGGGCTCCAACATCCCGGTGGCCGCCACGGCGGTCCGGGCGGTGCTGCGCTGGACGGGTGGCCCCGACGTGCCGGACGTGGACGCGTCCGCCCTGCTCGTGGGCTCGGACGGCCGGGTGCGTTCGGACGAGGACTTCGTCTTCTACAACCAGCCGCGGCACCCCTCCGGCGCCGTCTGGCGGCTGGGGAAGAAGCAGATCGGCGAGGCGGTCACCGACGCCGTCCAGGCCGACCTGCGGGCGGTCACCCCGGCCGTGGACCGCGTCCTGGTGGTGGCCTCCGCCGAGGACGTCCCCTTCGAGCGCGTCCGCGACCTGCGCATCCTGCTCTACGACGCCACGGCGTCCGGCGTCTCCGAGCCACTGGCCTATTTCGACGTACGGCCCGAGACCGGCGCCGAGACGGCCGTGATCTGCGGGGAGCTGTACCGCCGCGGCGACGGGTGGAAGTTCCGCGCGCTGGGCGAGGGCTACTCCGACGGGCTGGTGGGCCTGGCGACCGACCACGGCATCTCGGTCGACGAGAACGCCGCGGAGGGCGCCTCCGAGCCCGCAGGGAGCCCGACGGCCGGCCCCACCTCCGAGCAGACGGCCGCGATGGCGCCGCCCACGCAGGCCCCGCCGGCCGTCCCGCCCGCGTACGGGTACCCCCAGCCGGTGTCCCCGGTGCCGGGCCCGGGCGGGGACCCGTCCTTCCGGATGCCGGTGCAGGGCCCCCAGTTCATCCGGCGCTGACCGGGCCGGGCTGGGCCGGACCGGGTTCCCCGGGGGGGGGGGGGGGGGGCCCCCCCCCCCCCCCCCCCCCCGGCACTCGCGTGCCCGTCCCTGCCGTGCCCGGTCCTTGCGCGCCCGGCGCTGCGCGCCCGGCCCGGCGCGTCAGGCCTTGGTGCTCTTGTAGCCCCGCCCCCACTGGAGCCCCCAGCCGTACAGCCGGTCCAGCTCGGCCTGGAACCCGTACACGAACTTCACCTCGCGCCGCACGACCAGCTCCCCCTTGACCTTCTCCAGGGAGACGACGGCGCAGGAGCGCGCCTGCGGCTGCCGCTCGTCCAGCGGGATCTCGATCCGCGGCCCGGTGACCGGGAAGAGGGTCACCATGGCGTGCGTCCGGTCGAAGGCCGGGGTCTGGTCGTAGATGTAGACGAAGACCAGCAGCCGCTTGATGTCGTCGGCGTGGTCGAGGTTGATGTAGAGGGTCTCCCCCGACCCCGAACCGAACCGGTCGTCGCCGCTGAGCTTGACGAACGGCGGGTCGTTGAGGTCCCCGAGCAGGTTGCCGAGCGGCTGGACGGCGCCCCGGGTGCCGTCGGTCAGCTCGTACAGGCAGCCCATGTCGAGGTCGACGTTGACCATGCCCTGCGTGTGCGCCTGCACCATGTCGGGCTTGAAGAGCTTGAACGGGTGGCGGAACAGCTGGCCGCTCTGGCCGGACCGGCCGCCTATGTCCGAGGTGCGCATGCGCCAGGACAGGTTGACGCGCAGGTTGCCGTGGACCGCCCCCTGTTTGCTGAGCGACACCGTCGGCTGCCGCTTGGTCAACTCGATCGCGTTCGACGAGGCGCTGCCCGACTGGAACTGCACGGCCCGACTGCCCAAGATGCCGTCGAAGAAGCCCATCCCCTACCCCCTGGTCCCCTGGATGCCTACGAGAAGCGGGGCGGCCCGCCGGGTCCGCGGCCCCTCCCCTGGACTTCCGTCCGGGAGGGACCCCCTGGGCCGCCCCGCCATGGAGCGTTCCGCATTAACGCCGGGGTCATGCCTCTACGGCGACCCCCTCCTTCTCCAGGCTCGCCAAGCGCTTGTTGCGGCGCACCGAGGACCAGAAGGACCAGCCGATCAGCACGACGCCGACGAGACCGGTGATGATCTCGTTGATCTCGTGCTGGATGGTGACGAGCAGGATGACGGCGAGCGCGCCGATGGCGTAGTGCGCGCCGTGCTCCAGGTAGACGTAGTCGTCGAGGGTGCCCTGGCGGACCAGGTAGACCGTCAGCGACCGGACGTACATGGCACCGACGCCGAGGCCGAGGGCCATGAGCACGATGTCGTTGGTGATGGCGAAGGCGCCGATGACCCCGTCGAAGGAGAACGAGGCGTCGAGGACTTCGAGGTAGAGGAACATGAAGAACGCGGCCTTGCCGGCCATGGCGACGCCCGTGACGGGCTTGCCGGCCTTCTTGGCCTCTTCCTCCGCCTCGTGCTCGGCCTCCTCCTCTTCCTCCAGCTTGTTCTCGAAGTAGCCGGAGAGGCCGCCGACCACCATGTAGGTGATCAGGCCGAGGATGCCGGAGATGAGGACGGTCTGCGCCTTGTCCACGTGCGCGCCACCGTGCTGGTGGGCGTTGGCGCCGAAGGTCATCGCGGTCACGGCCAGGACGATCAGGGCGATGCACGCCGAGAGCATGTCGACCTTGCCGAGCTTGGCGAGCGGACGCTCCAGCCATGCGAGCCACTTGATGTCACGGTCCTCGAAGATGAAGTCGAGGAAGATCATCAGGAGGAACATGCCGCCGAAGGCGGCGATGGACGGGTGCGCGTCGGTGACGAGCTGTTGGTACATGTCCTTGTCGTTCATGGCCAGATCGACGGCCTCGATGGGCCCGATCTTGGCGCTGATCGCAACGATCACCACGGGGAAGACCAGCCGCATGCCGAACACGGCGATGAGGATGCCGATGGTGAGGAAGATCTTCTGCCAGAAGGCATTCATCTTCTTCAGGATCCCGGCGTTGACCACCGCGTTGTCGAAAGACAGCGAGATCTCGAGGATGCAGAGGATCGCGACGATCCCGAAAGCCTCCCACCCCCCGTAGAGAACCGCTGCGACCAGACCGAGCGCAGTGATTGCGAACGACCAGCCGAAGGTTTTGAGAACCACTGGCACCCCATCGTCTTGTACGGCTTTACGAAACGTTGACCCCGAAGTCTAGAGCGATGCCCCGGAGCCCCGACGCGTACCCCTGCCCCACGGCCCGGAACTTCCACTCGCCGCCGTAGCGGTAGACCTCGCCGAAGATCATCGCGGTCTCGCTGGAGGCGTCCTCGGAGAGGTCGTAGCGGGCCAGCTCCTGGCCGTCCGCCTGGTTCACCACGCGGATGAAGGCGTTGCTGATCTGGCCGAAGCTCTGCCGCCTGGCCTCGGCGTCGTGGATGGAGACCGGGAAGACGATCTTGTCGACCTGGGCCGGCACCTTGGACAGGTCGATGATGATCGACTCGTCGTCACCGTCGCCCTCGCCGGTGAGGTTGTCCCCCGTGTGTTCGACGGAGCCGTCGGGGCTCGTCAGGTTGTTGTAGAAGACGAAGTAGTCGTCCCCGAGCACGCGGCCGCTGTTGCAGAGCAGCGCGCTGGCGTCGAGGTCGAAGTCCGCTCCGGTGGTCGAGCGCGCGTCCCATCCGAGGCCGATCAGAACCCGGGTCAGGTTCGGTGCGGCCTTGGAGAGGGAGACATTGCCCCCCTTGGCGAGTGTGACGCCCATGTTGTGGTCCTCCCCGGACGACGATGTGGCGGGTGTGGCGGCGATAGGGGTGTGGCGGCGTTACGGGTGATGCGGGTGTGGCTGCGTTACGGGTGGGCCGCGGTCGGCGGTGCCGTGCACCGGCCCGCCACAGGCGGCCAAAGCCCGTCCGGCGCCGTACACACAGTGCACGGCGCCGGACGGGTGAACAGCTCTGGGCTCAGACGTTGACGCCGAAGTCCTGCGCGATGCCGCGCAGGCCCGAGGCGTAGCCCTGGCCGATGGCACGGAACTTCCATTCGGCGCCGTTGCGGTAGAGCTCGCCGAAGACCATGGCGGTCTCGGTCGACGCGTCCTCGGAGAGGTCGTAGCGGGCGAGCTCGGTGTTGTCCGACTGGTTCACGACGCGGATGTAGGCGTTGCGGACCTGGCCGAAGCTCTGCTGGCGGCTCTCGGCCTCGTAGATCGAGACCGGGAAGACGATCTTGGCGACGTCGGCCGGGACGCCGGCGAGGTTGACCTTGATGGCCTCGTCGTCGCCTTCGCCCTCACCGGTGGTGTTGTCACCGGTGTGCTCGACGGAACCGTCGGGGCTCTTCAGGTTGTTGAAGAACACGAAGTTCGAGTCGTTGGCGACCTTGCCCTGGTCGTTGGTCAGGATCGCGCTGGCGTCGAGGTCGAAGTCGCCGCCGGTGGTGGTACGAGCGTCCCAGCCCAGACCGACGATGACCGCCGTCAGGTTAGGCGCGGCCTTGGTCAGCGAGACGTTGCCGCCCTTGCTGAGGCTGACTCCCACGGGTCCTCCATTGGTTTCTGTGTGGGGCGGTGCCCCCGTCGTGCGTTTGCTACCGGATCAACGTTTCGATCCTAGTGACGGGTTCCCGCCTGTACGCGGTTTTAGTGCTGATGCTGCCCGGAGACTCTCAGAGGCTGTCGAGCGCGGTGACGTACTCGTTCAGGTCACGCGCGTCGGGCAGCCCGTTGACGACAGTCCACCGCACCACGCCGTCCTTGTCGATGATGAAGGTGCCGCGGACCGCGCAGCCCTTCTCCTCGTCGAAGACGCCGTACGCGCGGGAGGTCTCGCCGTGCGGCCAGAAGTCCGACAGCAGCGGGTACTCCAGGCCCTCCTGCTCGCCGAAGACCCGCAGGGTCGGCACGGAGTCGTTGGAGACCGCCAGGAGCTGCACGTCGTCGTTCTGGAAGCGCGGCAGCTGGTCGCGCAGCTCGCACAGCTCGCCGGTGCAGACGCCGGTGAAGGCGAACGGGTAGAAGAGCAGCACGACGGCCTTCTCCCCCCGGAAGTCCGAGAGCCGCACGGTGGCGCCGTGGTTGTCCTTGAGCTCGAAGTCCGGGGCCTTGTCGCCGACCTCGATCGCCATCTTTCGCATCCCTTCGTTCCTGCTTCGCCGCGTTGGGCCGTTCGGGTGGTGCCAGCCTAGGCCCTGGGGGCCCGGCGGCCGTGAACGCGCACGCCCCGCCGGCCGGGGTCAACCCGGATCGGCGGGGCGTGCGTGTCCGCTTCGACTGCGAGGCGCGGCTCAGCGCTTCTTGGCTGCGGCCTTGGGCGTCACCAGCTTGGTGGCGGTCCAGTCCTTGCCCACGCTGACGGGCTTGGCCTGGGAGAGGCCGGCGGTCTCGACGGCCTCGCTGATGTCGCTGGCCTCCACGAAGCCGGCACGGCCGGTCTTCGGAGTCAGCAGCAGGACGACGGCACTCTCGTCGACCAGCTCGATGGCGTCGACGAGTGCGTCGGTCAGGTCGCCGTCCTCTTCCCGGAACCAGAGGACCACGGCGTCGACCTCGTCGTCGTAGTCCTCGTCGACGAGGTCGCTGCCGATCTGGTCCTGGATGGCCTCACGGAAATCCTGATCGACATCGTCGTCGTAGCCGATCTCCTGGACCACCTGGTCGGACTGGAAGCCAAGTCGGGTGACCGGGCTCTCCGCGTGGTCCGCGGTCGCGCTCACGGGGTGCCTCCTGCTCATGTTCGGTGAATGTCTTCGGCGGCGCGCGTACGCGCAGCATTGGGCGTAGTCCACACGGACGCGGCGGATCGCGCAAGTACCCGGCCGCCGAGACCGTCGAAACGGTGACGATTGCGGCCGTCTCGCCGCAACTTTCAGCCTGCCCGCGCGCACCTCCGGTGATTCATCCCACACCATTCCAGCTCATTCGGCATCGTGTGAGGACTTTCCTACCTGTTTGAGGGACGAACGGCCTTGCGAAATCATCGTCCGGCATGGGCGTAAGGTGACGTTTCGGCCGGATCGTCACCGGTCTCCCGGCTCGAAAACCCCGCCGGCTCCGGGGATTACCCGGGGGTAAAGATGACGTTCCCGGCCGAGCGTAAGACCATGGGAGGCGGCGCCCCCAGGTACGACTCCAGCACGACTCCGGCACGACCACCCCGACAGTGAAGGAACAGCGTGGCTTCCGCATCCGATCGCAACCCGATCATCATTGGCGGCCTTCCGAGCCAGGTACCGGACTTCGATCCGGAAGAAACCCAGGAGTGGCTCGACTCCCTCGACGCCGCCGTCGACGAGCGGGGCCGCGAGCGCGCCCGCTACCTGATGCTGCGGCTGATCGAGCGGGCCCGCGAGAAGCGCGTGGCCGTGCCCGAGATGCGCTCCACGGACTACGTCAACACGATCGCCACCAAGGACGAGCCGTTCTTCCCGGGCAACGAGGAGATCGAGCGCAAGGTCCTCAACGCCACCCGGTGGAACGCGGCCGTCATGGTCTCGCGCGCCCAGCGCCCCGGAATCGGCGTCGGCGGCCACATCGCCACCTTCGCCTCCTCCGCCTCCCTCTACGACGTGGGCTTCAACCACTTCTTCCGGGGCAAGGACGAGGGTGACGGCGGCGACCAGATCTTCTTCCAGGGCCACGCCTCCCCGGGCATCTACGCCCGCGCCTACCTCCTGGACCGGCTCTCCGAGCAGCAGCTCGACGCGTTCCGCCAGGAGAAGTCGAAGGCCCCGTACGGCCTGTCCAGCTACCCGCACCCGCGGCTGATGCCGGACTTCTGGGAGTTCCCGACCGTCTCGATGGGCCTCGGCCCGCTCGGTGCGATCTACCAGGCCCGGATGAACCGGTACATGGAGGCGCGCGGCATCGCGGACACCTCCAAGTCCCACGTATGGGCGTACCTGGGCGACGGCGAGATGGACGAGCCGGAGTCGCTCGGCCAGCTGTCGATCGCGGCCCGCGAGAACCTCGACAACCTGACCTTCGTCGTCAACTGCAACCTGCAGCGCCTCGACGGCCCGGTGCGCGGCAACGGCAAGATCATGCAGGAGCTGGAGTCGCAGTTCCGCGGCGCCGGCTGGAACGTCATCAAGCTGATCTGGGACCGCTCCTGGGACCCGCTGCTGGCCCAGGACCGCGACGGCATCCTGGTCAACAAGATGAACACCACGCCCGACGGCCAGTTCCAGACGTACGCCACCGAGTCGGGCGCGTACATCCGCGAGCACTTCTTCGGCGGCGACCAGCGGCTGCGCGCGATGGTCGAGAACATGTCCGACTACCAGATCCAGCACCTGGGCCGCGGCGGCCACGACCACAAGAAGGTCTACGCGGCGTACGCGGCGGCCAAGGCGCACAAGGGCCAGCCGACGGTCATCCTGGCGCAGACGGTCAAGGGCTGGACGCTCGGCCCGAACTTCGAGGGCCGCAACGCGACGCACCAGATGAAGAAGCTGACGGTCGACGACCTCAAGCGCTTCCGCGACCGCCTGCACATCCCGATCACGGACGCGCAGCTGGACGCCGGCGCCCCGCCGTACTACCACCCGGGCCGCAACTCCCCGGAGATCCAGTACATGCACGACCGGCGCAGCGCGCTGGGCGGCTACGTGCCGACCCGCGTGGTGCGTGCGAAGCCGCTGCAGCTGCCGGACGAGAAGACGTACGCCGCCGCGAAGAAGGGCTCGGGCCAGCAGTCGATCGCCACGACGATGGCGTTCGTCCGCATCCTGAAGGACCTGATGCGGGACAAGGAGATCGGCAAGCGCTTCGTGCTGATCGCGCCCGACGAGTACCGCACCTTCGGCATGGACGCGTTCTTCCCGAGCGCCAAGATCTACAACCCGCTGGGCCAGCAGTACGAGGCGGTCGACCGCGACCTGCTGCTCGCGTACAAGGAGTCCCCGACCGGCCAGATGCTGCACGACGGCATCTCGGAGGCGGGCTGCACGGCCTCGCTGATCGCCGCGGGCTCGGCGTACGCGACGCACGGCGAACCGCTGATCCCGGTCTACGTCTTCTACTCGATGTTCGGTTTCCAGCGCACCGGTGACCAGTTCTGGCAGATGGCCGACCAGCTCGCGCGCGGGTTCGTCCTCGGCGCCACCGCCGGCCGGACCACCCTCACGGGTGAGGGCCTCCAGCACGCCGACGGCCACTCCCAGCTGCTGGCGTCGACGAACCCGGGCTGCGTGGCCTACGACCCGGCCTACGGCTACGAGATCGCGCACATCGTCAAGGACGGCCTGCGGCGGATGTACGGCCCCGAAGCCGAGGACGTCTTCTACTACCTGACCGTCTACAACGAGCCGATCCAGCACCCGGCGGAGCCGGACGGCGTCGATGTGGACGGCATCCTCCAGGGCATCCACCGGGTGTCGCAGGGCACCGAGGGCACGATCGGGGCGCAGCTCATGGCCTCGGGCGTGGCGGTGCCGTGGGCGCTGGAGGCGCAGCGGCTGCTGGCGCAGGACTGGGGCGTCCGGGCGGACGTCTGGTCGGCCACCTCCTGGAACGAGCTGCGGCGCGAGGCCGTCGCGGTGGAGGAGCACAACCTGCTCCACCCGGAGGAGGAGCAGCGCGTGCCGTACGTGACGCGCAAGCTGTCCGGCGCCGAGGGGCCGTTCGTGGCGGTCTCGGACTGGATGCGGGCGGTCCCGGACCAGATCTCGCGGTGGGTGCCCGGTACGTACACCTCGCTCGGCGCGGACGGCTTCGGCTTCGCGGACACGCGCGGCGCGGCCCGGCGCTTCTTCCACATCGACGCCCAGTCGGTGGTCCTGGCGACGCTGACCGAGCTCGCCCGGGACGGGAAGATCGACCGCTCGGTGCTGAAGCAGGCCGTCGACCGCTACCAGCTCCTGGACGTGGCGGCCGCCGAGCCGGGCGCGGCGGGCGGCGACGCCTGAGGTCGGCCTCCGCGTCGACGCGGAACTGCTGAGGACGGCCCCCGGGGACTCCCCCGGGGGCCGTCCCGGCTTTATGCGTTCCTTACGATGCTCCGCATGAAGGAACTCTCCCGCCAGGTGGCGTGGGAGCGGCGGAGCCAGACCCCGCTGCTCGTCCTCGCCACGGGCTTCGCCCTCGCGTACGCCGTGCCGATCGTGGCACCGGACGCGCCGCCGGTGGTGCACCGGGCGTGCCTGGTCACCGAGTGGGTGGTGTGGGCGGCCTTCGCCTGCGACTACCTCGTGCGGCTGGGCCTGTCACCCGCACGGAAGGCCTTCGTCCGGACGCACTGGATGGACCTGGCGGCGGTCCTGCTGCCGATGATCCAGCCGCTGCGGCTGCTGCGGCTGGTGTCCACGCTGCTGCTGGTGGGGCGCCGGGCCCGGATGGCTCCGCAGATCCGGCTGACCACGTACGTGGCGGGTGCGGTGGTCGGGCTGCTGATGTTCGGTTCGCTGGCGGTGCTGAGCGTGGAGCGGGACGCTCCGGGTGGCAACATCAAGAACCTGGGCGACGCCCTGTGGTGGTCGGTCACCACGATGACGACGGTCGGATACGGCGACCACTCCCCCACGACCGGCCTGGGCCGGCTGCTGGCGGTGGGGCTGATGCTGTCGGGCATCGCCCTGCTGGGTGTGGTCACCGCCAATATCGCGGCCTGGTTCATCTCCCGTTTCGAGCGCGACGACCGGGCGGAGCGGGAGCAGACGGCCGCGATCGCCGAACTGGCCGCGGAGGTACGGGCGCTGCGCGCGGAGGTGGCCCGGCTGGGCGGACCGGTTCCTGCACCGGCCCCGGGTACGGCGGCCGGCGGACCGGCTCCGGACCCGGGCGCCGCGGCCCGGGTCCCGGCCGCGGCGGCCGGCGCCGCCACGGCCGCGGCCGTGCGGTCTAGTGCTCCCACACCTTGAAGGCCCTCACCTGGTAGGGCGATTGGGGCAGCCAGACCCCGTCGCCCGGATAGGTCTGGAACTCCCCGGTCTCCGCGCACTCGGCCGACTGGTACGTGGTCACCGGGCGGCCCGTCCGGTTGGCGAGGGCCTGGGCGCTCTTGCCGGCGGGCAGGGCCGTGCAGCTGTTGATGTCGAGGGTGCTGAGCTCGTGGACCTGCCGGGTGCCGGTGAAGTCCGGTTTCGCCCAGAGGCACAGCTGGCCGGCCGCGCAGTTCGCCGCGGCGGGCGCCCGCCCGGCGGCGGGGCGCCCCGGCGCGGCGGGGGCCTGGGCGCCGGCCTGCGCGGTGGCCGCGTGCGAGGTGGCGGCGTGGGCGGCGGGCGCGGTGCTCGGGAGGAACGCGGTGACGGCGAGGACCGTGGCGGCCAGGACGGTGGTGCCGCGCGGGCTGTTACACGTACGCATGACGGGTCAACTCCTTGTGGACGCGGTGCGCCCCGGACCGTTCCGGAGCGCCGTTGGCACCACGCTGACCTGCGGTGACGTGCGGACGGAAGAGGCCGGGGCCGGGTCCACCCTGATAGGCGACAGCCCCGCCGGGTACCTCCGGCGGGGCTGTCGCGCGTACGGGGTTGACGCCTGCGGGGCGCCGGGTGCGGGCCGTCAGACGTGGGCCGCGCCCGCCCCCTCGACGGCGTTCTCGCCGCGCTTGGTGAAGCAGGCGACGACGGCGGCGAGGACCGCGACGACCCCGGCCACGGTGAAGGCCGTGCCCATGCCGTCCACGAACGTGTCGTGCGCGACCTTGGTGATCGCCTGCGCGACGGCCTCGGGAGCGCCGGGCGGTATGGGCGCGATGCCGACCTGGATGCCGCGCTCGGCGAGTTCCATCTGCTCGGGGCTGAGCGGGGGCAGTTCCGCGGCCCGCCAGTTGTCCCCGAACGAGTTGCCGACGGTGCTGGCCATGACCGCTCCGAGGACGGCGGTGCCGAGGCTGCCGCCTACCTGCATGGCGGCCTGCTGGAGGCCTCCGGCGACGCCGGACAGCTCCAGCGGGGCGTTGCCGACGATGACCTCGGTGGCGCCGACCATGACGGGCGCGAGGCCGAGGCCGAGGAGGGCGAACCAGAGGGACATGACCGCGGTGCCGGTGCCCGGGGTGAGCTGCGCCATCCCGAAGCAGGCGGCCGCGGTGGCGACCATGCCGGCGACGAGCGGGATGCGCGGGCCGACCTTGGTGATGGCGATGCCGGCCAGCGGCGAACCGATGATCATCATGCCGGTGAGCGGGAGCAGGTGCAGACCGCTGTCGACCGGGCTCATGCCGTGCACGTTCTGCAGGTAGAAGGTGACGAAGAACAGGCCGCCCATGAAGGCGAACGCCATCAGCACCATCAGCACGGTGCCCGCGGACAGCGGCAGCGAGCGGAACATGCCCAGCGGGATGAGCGGTTCGGAGACCCGGCCCTCCCACAGTGTGAAGAGGACGAAGCCGAGCACCGCGGCACCGAGGAAGAGCAGGGTCTTGTAGTCGCCCCAGCCCCACTCGGCGGCCTTGATCAGGGCCCAGATGAGGGAGAACATCGCGCCCGACAGCAGCAGGATGCCGAGGACGTCGAAGGAGCGCGGAGCCTTCGCGGCCCGGTGGTCGACCAGGATGAACAGGCCGAAGAGCAGGGCGACGATGCCGACGGGCACGTTGATGAAGAAGACGGACTGCCAGCTGACGTGCTCGACGAGCAGGCCGCCGACGATGGGCCCGGCAGCGGTCGAGGCGCCGATGACCATGCCCCAGATGCCGATGGCCATGTTCAGCTTCTCGGCGGGGAAGGTGGCGCGCAGCAGTCCGAGCGCGGCGGGCATCAGCAGGGCGCCGAAGAGGCCCTGGGCGACGCGGAAGCCGATGACCAGCTCGACGCCGGTGGACAGCCCGATCGCGGCGGAGGAGACCGCGAAGCCCGCGATGCCGATGAGGAACGTCTGGCGGTGGCCGAAGCGGTCGCCGAGCTTGCCCGCGGTGATCAGGGAGACCGCGAGGGCGAGGAGGTAGCCGTTGGTGATCCACTGCACCTCGGCGAGCGACGCGCCGAGGTCCTTCTGGATCGCGGGGTTGGCGACGGCGACGATCGTGCCGTCCAGGGTGACCATCATGACGCCGATCGCGACGGCGAAGAGGGTCAGCCAGGGGTGGCCGCGCAGCCCGGTGGGGGCCGGCGCCGATCCTGGTTCCTTGGCGGGCACCTGGTCGTCGACGGTGATCTGACTAGTCATGCGAGCAGGCTAGTGACAGCGGCTGACACTTCACAAACGGCTTAACCGGACGGTAACTGTCGCGTCGGTCACAGGTACCCTGACCGCTCACTCAGCGTCAGATCGACGCCGGACCAGCTGCGGAGGGGAACCCTCGGTGATGACCGACGAGCGGCCGGCGCCGGCCGCCCCGGCGGCCGGGCTGCGCGAACGCAAGAAGCGGCGCACCCGGGACGCGCTGCTGCGCGCCGCCCTCCTGCTCTTCATCTCCCAGGGGTACGAGCGGACGACCGTCGACGAGATCGCCGAAGTGGTGGACGTCTCCCAGCGCACCTTCTTCCGGTACTTCGCCAACAAGGAGGAGGCCGTCTTCGCGGTGCAGGACCTCGTCGAGTCGCACTTCGTCGCCGAGCTCCGCGCCCGTCCGGCCGCCGAGGGGCCCCTGCGGGCGATGCGGGCCGCCGTGCTCGCCGCCTGGGACACGGTGGAGGAGGCCCTGTCCGACGTGGTCCCCGTCGAGCTCTACATGCGCAGCTACCGGCTGATCGAGTCCACCCCGGCCCTGCTGGCCGTGCACCTGCGCCGCTCCACCGAGCTGGAGGAGCGGATCTCCCGGCTGATCGCCGAGCGCGAGGGCCTCGACGTGGACGCCGACCCGCGGCCCCGGGTCGCCGTCGCCGCGTTCTCCGGTGTGATGCGGGTGACCGGGCGGCTGTGGGGCCAGGGCGAGGACGCCAGCGTGGCCGCCATCCGGCGGATGACCGAGGCCTACCTCGACCAGATCGGCCCGGCCCTGGCCGCCGACTGGCGGACCGCGCCGCCCGGCACGCGGGCCTGACGACATCACTTGCCCCGGCCGCCCGCATCCATGCCCCGGACGGCCGTGAATCCCGTCACCCCGCACGCCGTATCCGCGGGGATTCTCCTACGCTGGTCGCAGTGAAACTGCCCGGCCCCGCCCTCCCCACCGCCCCAGGCGCAGACCCGCGCCCCGCCGCCCTGCGCATCCTGCTCGCGCTGGCGGTCGTCTTCGTCATGCTGGCGACCACGGGCTGGACCGCGGTCCACCGCCCCGAGGGCGGCACCCCGCTGCGGGCCGCGGCCCTCGCCGCCTGGGCGCAGGCCCGGATCGACGGGCGCCCCGTACCGGCCGCCGACGCGCCCGCCCGGACGGTCGCCCGCTTCTTCGCGGGCCTGGACCGCTCCCAGCGGACCCGGCTGGCCGAGGGCTACCCCCTCGTGGTCGGCAACCTCGGCGGGGTGCCCACCGCCGTCCGCTACCAGGCCAACCTCCACGGCCTCGCCCAGGCGGAGCAGGTCGAGACCGCGCGCAGCCGCGACGTGGCGCTCACCCCGGCCGACCGGGCCGCGGCCACCCGCCGCGCGCACCGGCTCGCCTCGCTCTCCGGGTCCGGGCGGCAGATCCTCTCGTTCGACCCCACCGGTGGCGGCCGCGTCGCGGAGGTCTTCGGCGACCTGGACCGGGCCCGCCGGGTCTCGGTGGTCGTCCCGGGCGTCGACACCGACCTGATCACCTTCGAGCGCACCCAGCGCCGGTTCACCGCCCCCGTCGGCATGGCCGAGTCCCTGTACGAGACCCAGCGCGCCGCCGCGCCCGGCAGCCGCACCGCGGTCATCGCCTGGGCCGGCTACACCGCGCCGACCGGGGTCGGCATGGACGCCGCCACCGGCCGGATGGCCGTGGACGGCGCCGTCCGGCTCAACGCGCTGGCCGCCGCCCTGCCCGGGAGGGCGAGCGTGGCCCTGTTCTGCCACAGCTACGGGTCGGTGGTGTGCGGGGTCGCCGCCCGGGCGCTGCCGCGCCGGGTCACCGACGTGGTGGTGCTGGGGAGCCCCGGGATGCGCGCGGAGAACGTCGAGGGGCTGCACACCTCGGCCCGGGTGTGGGCGACCCGCGACGAGGACGACTGGATCGCGGACGTGCCGCACCTGGAGTTCGGCGGGCTGGGCCACGGGGCCGACCCGGTGTCCCCGGAGTTCGGCGCGCGGCTGCTGTCCTCGGCCGGAGCCAGGACCCACACCGGCTATTTCGCGCCAGGGACGGGCTCCGTGGAGAACTTCGCGAAGATCGGAACCGGCGCGTTCGGTTCCGTTGTCTGCGCGACCGGGGACGATGCCTGCCGGAGCGGAATTTCCGGGGACGTGCAGGACTGACGCGCGTAGAGGCCCGGCAAACGGACCCCGCACCGAGGGGGACGCGCGGGGGCACCTCCCTCTACGATGGCCCGCATGGGTGACGTACTGGCCGGAAACCATGCCGTCTGGGAGTTCGAATCGGACTCGGTGCTCATCCGCTTCGCACGGGGAATCAGGGCGCCGAGGCTCTGGCAGGCCCTCGGCTCGCGCCGGGTCCCCCTCGAAGCGGTGTCCGGGCTGACCGTGACCGCGGGGAAGCGGAACACGGTGGTTCTGCGCGCCCTCCCCCGGCCGGGCGCCGATCCGCTGATGGAGGCCGCCGACGGGCAGTTGCGGGAGTCCTGCGACCCCTACCGGCTGGTGCTGCCCGCCGACCGGGCATCCCGTGCCGAGGCTTTCGCCGACGCCCTGCGCGCCCGTCTGGGCCCCGAAGCCGCCGAGCCCTCCGGGGAGTTCCTGGTCGGCGCGGCGCAGCCCCCGGTCCAGCTGAAGGCGTACGACGCGCGGGTCGGCTTCGACGGTTCGGCGGTGACCTTCCAGTGGTCCCGTACGGGCGCCACCGGCACCAAGTGGAAGGCGGGCGACCAGCGGTACCCGCTGGCCGCCCTCGCCGGGGTCGAGTGGGTCGCCCCGAGCGGCTCGGGCGGCCACCTGCGGCTGCTCCTGCGGGACGCCGTCGGCGACCCCCGCCCGGACCACGACCTGGCCGCGGCCGTCTTCGGCGTGGGCTGCGGGGCGGTGCACGAGTCGCTGCCGTTCGCCGCGGCCGTCCTCGCCGCCCTGCCCGGCCGCACCCCGGTCGCCTCGGTGCCCCGGGCCCGCTCCGGCGGCGACGACGACCGGCTGCGCCACCTCGGCGAGCTGTACGGCGCGGGCCTGCTGACGGACGCCGAGTACACGGCGCTGCGGGAGCGGTTCGCGGCCGAGTCCCGGTAGGGCGCCCCGAGTCCAGGTAGGGCCCGCCGAGCTCCGGTAGGGCCCGCCGAGCCCCGGTGGGCGCGCCGCGGGCCGGACGCTCAGTCCTCGCGGGCCGCCGAGGTGGAGCTCATGTCCGGGTAGCGGTCCCCCGCGACCCGGCCGGCGATCGGCTCCAGCAGCGCCAGCTCCGCCTCCGTCAGGGTGATCCGCGTCGCCGCCGCGTTCTCCGCGAGCCGTTCCGGCTTGCGGGTGCCCGGGATCGGCACCACGGTCAGCCCGTGCACGGCCGCCCGCTGCTGCACCCAGGCCAGGGCGATCTGCGCCGGGGTGGCGCCGTGCGCCCGGGCGATCTCCCGCACCGGGGCCAGCAGTTCCGCGTTGGCCTTCGCGTTGTCGCCGGTGAACCGGGGCTGGTGGACGCGGAAGTCGCCCGCCGGCAGGTCCGTGCCCGCGTCGGCGAAGGCTCCGGTGAGGAAGCCGCGCCCGAGCGGGGAGTACGGGACGAAGGCCACGCCCAGCTCGGCCGCGGCGCCCACCGCGCTGCGCTCCACGTCCCGGCTGAACAGCGACCACTCGGACTGGAGCGCCGCGATCGGGTGCACGGCGTACGCCTCGCGCAGCTCCGCGCCGGTGACCTCGCTGAGCCCGAGGTGGCGCACCTTGCCCTCGCGGACCAGTTCCGCCATGGCACCCACCGACTCGGCGAGCGGCACGGCCGGGTCGCGGCGGTGCATGTAGTACAGGTCGATGACGTCCACCCCGAGCCGGCGCAGGCTGTCCTCGACGGCCCGGCGGACGTACGCCCGGTCGTTGCGGATGCCCCGGAAGTGCGGGTCGTCGGTGCGCTCTATGGCGAACTTGGTGGCCAGGGTGATCCCGTCCCGGTGCGCGGCCACGAACGGCGCGAGGAACTCCTCGTTGCGCCCGCGGCCGTACACGTCCGCGGTGTCGAGGAGGGTGACGCCGGCGTCCAGCGCCGCCTCCAGGGTCGCCCGGGCCGCCGCCTCGTCGGTGTCGCCGTAGAACTCGCTCATGCCCATGCAGCCGAGGCCCTGCACCCCGACCTCCGGGCCCCCCTTGCCGAGTGCGACCCGGTCGATGGTGGTGCCGTGCTCCGTCATGGCCGTACCTTCCCCGCGACCGCCTCCACCGGCGTCGCGTGCGTCGAGGCGGAGTCCACCGGAGCCGCGTGGTGCGGGGCCGGCTTCGCCGCGTACAGGTCGATCTTGTAGTCCAGTACCGCGAGCGCGTCCGTCAGCTCCGTGATGCGGGTCCGTACCTCGCGCCGCGTCCGCTCCAGCAGCTCGCGCCGTTCGTCGACCGTGTGCCCGCCCTCGCGGACCAGCCCGGCGTAGCGGACCATGTCCGCGACCGACATGCCGGTGGCGCGCAGCTTGCCCACGAAGGCCAGCCAGTCGAGGTCCTTGTCGCTGAAGCGCCGCTGGCCCGAGTGGGAGCGGTCCACGTGCGGCATCAGGCCGATCCGCTCGTACCAGCGCAGCGTGTGCTGGGTCAGACCGGTCCGCGCCTCGACCTCGCTGATCGTGTACCGCGTCTGCGTCAGGCTCTGGCTCATGCCTCCACGCTAAAACCTTGGAGTGCACTCCAAGCAAGTAGGCTCGGCCGCATGGAGAGCGTGGAGGCCGGGAACGGCATGGAAAGCCTGCGGATCATCGAGAGCTGGCCGGTGACGACCGCCGCGGCGGCCGTCGTGCGGGCCGACGGGAGCACGGCCGGGTCGCACGGCCCCCTCGACCACCGCTTCCCCCTGGCCTCGGTGACCAAGCCGCTCACCGCGTACGCCGCGCTGGTGGCGTACGAGGAGGGGGCGCTGGAGCTGGACGAGCCGGCCGGGCCCGAGGGGTCGACGGTCCGTCACCTGCTCGCGCACACCAGCGGCCTGGCCTTCGACGAGCACCGCGCGACGGCTCCGCCCGGACAGCGCAGGCTGTACTCGAACGCGGGCTTCGAGGAGCTCGGCGACCACATCGCGAAGGCCACCGGCATCCCCTTCGCGCAGTACCTGCACGAGGCGGTCTTCGAGCCGCTGGGCATGGCGTCGAGCACCCTGGAGGGCTCGCCCGCCAAGGACGGCGTGTCCACCGTCGCCGACCTGGTCCGCTTCGCGGCGGAGCTGCAGGCCCCCCGGCTGCTGGACGTCCGCACGGTCGCCGCGGCCACCTCCGTGGTCCACCCCGGCCTCAAGGGCGTCCTGCCCGGCTACGGGCACCAGTCCCCCAACGACTGGGGCCTCGGCCTGGAGATCCGCGACGGGAAGTCCCCGCACTGGACGGGCACCGCCTCCTCGCCCCGGACCTTCGGGCACTTCGGCCAGTCCGGCACCTTCCTGTGGGTGGACCCGGACGCGGGCGCCGCGTGCGTGGCGCTGACCGACCGCGCCTTCGGGCCGTGGGCCGTGTCGGCCTGGACCCCCTTCACCGACGCGGTCCTCGCCGAACTCGCCGCGGCCCGCGCATAGCCGGTCCCCGTCGGGCCCCGCCGGTCCCGCCCGCTTACGGCAGCTCCAGGATCAGCAGCTCCCCCGGTGACCCGGCGGTGACCTCCAGGCCCTTCTCCGCGGTGATCCGCACCGAGTCCCCGGGGCCCAGCTCCTCGCCGTCCAGCCGCAGGTCTCCGCGCACCACGTGCAGGTAGACCCGCTCCGCCGCCGGTACGGCGACCCGCTCGCCCGCGCCGGGCCGCCGGACGTGCAGGACGGCGCCGGCCGCGGGCACCGCGTACGGGGTCCCGTCGGCGAGGCCCCGGAGCACGTCGTAGGAGGGGGCCCCGCCCGCGGCGAGCGGGGCGAGCCAGAGCTGAACGAAGCGCAGCCGCCCCCCGCCGTCGTTGCGCTCCGCGTGCCGGACGCCGGATCCGGCGCTGAGCCGCTGTACGTCCCCGGGCCCGACCAGGCCCTTCTCGCCGGTGCCGTCCTGGTGGGTGAGCTCGCCCTCGACCACCCAGGTCACGATCTCGGTGTGGCTGTGCGGGTGCTCGTCGAAGCCGGCGCCCGGCGCGAGGGTCTCCTCGTTGCAGGCCAGGACGGGGCCGAAGCGCAGGTTGTCCGGGTCGTAGAAGGACCCGAAGGAGAAGGCGTGCCGGGTGGTGATCCCGGCGGGCACGTCCCCGCCCTCGTACCGGTCTGCGGCGCGGCGTACATCAATCATGGAGGCCACCGTAACCCCCGGGCACGGGGGCGGCGCGGGACCGGACTCCGCTCGGCCCCGCCGATAAGGCAGTCTTGTCACGTGCCTCAACCCGAACGTGAGCATTCCCCCGCGACCCATTCCGCGCATCCCGTGCCCGCCCATCCCCACGTCGCGACCCTGCGCCGGCTGGAGAAGTCCTCCGGCCGGCTCGCGGCCAACGCGATCGCGCGGATGGACGAGACCCTGCCGTGGTACCGGGCGATGCCCCCGGAGAACCGGTCGTGGATCGGCCTGGTCGCACAGGCCGGCATCGCCGCGTTCACCGAGTGGTTCCGGCACCCGGAGACCCCGCAGGCGATCTCCACCGACGTGTTCGGGACGGCTCCCCGCGAACTGACGCGGGCGATCACGCTGCGCCAGACCGTCGAGATGGTCCGCACCACGATCGAGGTCATGGAGACCGCGATCGAGGAGGTGGCGGCCCCGGGCGACGAGTCGATCCTGCGCGAGGCCCTGCTGGTGTACGCCCGGGAGATCGCCTTCGCGACGGCCCAGGTGTACGCGCAGGCCGCCGAGGCGCGCGGGGCCTGGGACGCCCGGCTGGAGTCCCTCGTGGTCAACGCGGTGCTGTCCGGGGAGGCCGACGAGGGCGCGCTGTCGCGGGCGGCGGCGCTGGGCTGGAACTCGCCCGAGCACGTGTGCGTGGTGCTCGGCACTGCTCCGGAGGGCGACAGCGAGCTGACCGTCGAGGCGATCCGGCGCGCGGCCCGCCACCACAAGCTGCAGGTCCTCACGGGCGTCCTCGGCGACCGGCTGGTCGTCATCGCGGGCGGCAGCGACAACCCGATGCAGGTGGCCAAGTCCCTGATCGGTCCGTTCGCGGCCGGTCCGGTGGTGGCCGGTCCGGTGGTCCCCGACCTGCTCAACGCGACGAAGTCCGCGCAGGCCGCGGCGGCCGGTCTGAAGGCCTGCACGGCGTGGCAGGACGCCCCGCGCCCGGTCCTGGCGGACGATCTCCTTCCAGAGCGGGCGATCGCCTCCGATCCCGCTGCGCGCGAGCAGTTGGTGGAGGAGATCTACAGACCGCTGGAGGAGGCGGGGTCGGCGCTGCTGGAGACGCTGAGCGTCTACCTGGAGCAGGCGAGCAGCCTGGAAGGGGCGGCCCGGATGCTGTTCGTGCACCCCAACACGGTGCGCTACCGGCTCCGACGTGTGACCGATGTCACCGGCTGGTCACCCTCTGATGTCCGTTCCGCGTTCACTTTGCGGATCGCCCTCATCCTCGGACGTCTGGCCCACGGCGATCTTCAGTCCTAGACTTTTGTCGGACATCAACAATTACCCCGACGGTTCTTCGTCCCTGTCCCCACGGGCGGCGGGGGCCTCCAACAAGAGAGAGTGTGAGGGTGCTCGTACTCGTCGCTCCCGGCCAAGGCGCTCAGACGCCCGGCTTCCTGACTCCCTGGCTCGACCTGCCCGGCGCCGCTGACCGCGTCGCCGCCTGGTCGGACGCCATCGGGCTCGACCTTGCCCACTACGGCACGAACGCCGACGCCGACGAGATCCGCGACACGGCCGTGGCCCAGCCGCTGCTCGTCGCCGCGGGTCTGCTGTCCGCCGAGGCACTCGGCTCCCGTACGGCCTTCGGTGCCGTCGCGGGCCACAGCGTCGGCGAGATCACCGCCGCCGCGTACGCGGGCGTGCTGTCCGAGACGGACGCGCTGCAGCTGGTCCGCACGCGCGGACTGGCGATGGCCGAGGCCTCCGCCGTCACCGAGACCGGCATGGCCGCGGTCCTCGGCGGCGACCAGGACGTGGTCGTCGCCCATCTGGAGAAGCTGGGTCTGACCCCGGCGAACATCAACGGTGCGGGCCAGATCGTGGCCGCCGGCACCACGGAGCAGATCGCCGCCCTGGTGGCGGAGAAGCCCGAAGGCTCCATGAAGGTCGTCGCCCTCAAGGTCGCGGGCGCCTTCCACACGCACCACATGGCGCCCGCGGTCGCCACGCTGGCGAAGGCCTCCGAGGCCCTCTCCCCGGCGGACCCGGCGCTGGCGTACGTGTCGAACAAGGACGGCCTCGTCGTCACCAAGGGCGCCGACGTCGTCGCCCGCCTGGTCGGTCAGGTCGCCAACCCGGTCCGCTGGGACCTGTGCATGGAGACGTTCGCCGAGCTGGGCGTCACCGGGATCGTCGAGCTGTGCCCCGGCGGCACGCTGACGGGTCTGGCCAAGCGCGCGCTCAAGGGTGTGCCGAGCGTGGCTCTGAAGACCCCGGACGATCTCGACAAGGCCGCGGCGCTCGTCGCCGAGCAGTCGGTCTGAGAGAAGGAGCCCACACAGCATGTCCAAGATCAAGCCGGCCAAGGGCTCCCCGTACGCCCGCATCCTCGGGGTCGGCGGCTACCGCCCGACCCGCGTGGTGCCCAACGAGGTCATCCTGGAGACGATCGACTCGTCCGACGAGTGGATCCGCTCCCGCTCCGGCATCGCGACGCGGCACTGGGCCTCGCCCCAGGAGACCGTCGCCGCGATGTCGGTGGAGGCCTCGGGCAAGGCCCTGGCGGACGCCGGTGTCTCCCCCGACCAGATCGGGGCGGTGATCGTCTCGACGGTCTCGCACTTCAAGCAGACCCCGGCGATCGCGACCGAGATCGCCCACCGGATCGGCGCGGGCAAGCCCGCCGCGTTCGACATCTCCGCGGGCTGCGCCGGTTTCGGCTACGGCCTGACGCTGGCCAAGGGCCTGGTGGTGGAGGGGTCGGCGCAGTACGTCCTCGTCATCGGCGTGGAGCGGCTCTCGGACCTGACCGACCTGGAGGACCGCGCGACGGCCTTCCTGTTCGGCGACGGCGCCGGCGCCGTGGTCGTCGGCCCCTCGGACGAGCCGGCCATCGGCCCCACGGTGTGGGGTTCGGAGGGCGACAAGTCCGACACCATCAAGCAGACCGTGCCGTGGGACGAGTACCTCGGCAAGGACGGCGGCGAGAAGTTTCCGGCCATCACGCAGGAGGGCCAGGCGGTCTTCCGCTGGGCCGTCTTCGAGATGGCCAAGGTGGCCCAGCAGGCGCTCGACGCCGCCGGAATCGCCGCGGACGACCTGGACGTCTTCATCCCGCACCAGGCAAACATGCGGATCATCGACTCGATGGTGAAGACTCTGAAGCTGCCGGAGCACGTCACGGTCGCCCGTGACGTGGAGACCACCGGCAACACCTCGGCCGCCTCGATCCCGCTCGCTATGGAGCGGCTCCTGGCGACCGGAGCGGCGAAGAGCGGCGACACCGCGCTCGTCATCGGCTTCGGGGCGGGACTCGTCTACGCCGCGACGGTCGTTACCCTCCCCTAGGACCGGGATGCGCATTCCGGTCCTGACACCCAGTTACTGAAAGAAGGAGCGCCACATGGCCGCCACCCAGGAAGAAATCGTCGAAGGCCTCGCGGAGATCGTCAACGAGATCGCCGGCATCCCCACCGAGGACGTCGCCATCGAGAAGTCGTTCACCGACGACCTCGACGTCGACTCCCTGTCCATGGTCGAGGTCGTCGTCGCCGCCGAAGAGCGCTTCGACGTGAAGATCCCGGACGAGGACGTCAAGAACCTCAAGACGGTCGGCGACGCCGCCGACTACATCCTGAAGCACCAGGCCTGAGCCTGACGAGCGTTTGTCGCCACCTGGCGGTGGCGCCGTGACAATTCAGCACCCCCTGAGACGTGGAGAAAGAATTCCTGTGAGCCCGACCAATCGCACCGTGGTCGTCACCGGTATCGGCGCAACCACTCCGCTGGGTGGCGACAGCGCTTCGACCTGGGAAGGCCTGCTCGCCGGCCGCTCCGGCGTAAAGCCCCTGGAGGGCGAGCGCTTCGCCGAACTCCCGGTCCGCATCGCCGCCCGTGCCGCCGTGGACCCGAGCGAGGTCCTGCCCCGGCCGCTGGCCCGCAAGCTGGACCGCTCGGCGCAGTTCGCCGTCATCGCGGCCCGTGAGGCGTGGGCCGACGCCGGCTACACCGCTCCGGCGGGCGCCGAGGCCGCGGACGGCGACGCCCCCGGGCCGACCGTCGTGCCCGAGCGCCTGGGTACCGTGATCGCGTCCGGCATCGGCGGTGTCACGACCCTGCTCGACCAGTACGACGTCCTCAAGGAGAAGGGCGTGCGCCGGGTTTCCCCGCACACCGTTCCCATGCTCATGCCGAACGGCCCGTCGGCCAACGTGGGCCTGGAGGTCAACGCCCGCGCGGGCGTGCACACCCCGGTCAGCGCCTGCGCCTCCGGCGCCGAGGCCATCGGGTACGCCGTCGAGATGATCCGTACCGGCCGTGCCGACGTGGTCGTCGCCGGCGGTACCGAGGCGGCGATCCACCCGCTGCCGATCGCCGCGTTCGCCAACATGATGGCGATGTCCAAGAACAACGAGCACCCCGAGCAGGCCTCCCGCCCGTACGACAAGGGCCGTGACGGCTTCGTCCTCGGTGAGGGCGCGGGCGTCGTGATCCTGGAGTCCGCCGAGCACGCCGCCGCGCGCGGCGCCCGGGTCTACTGCGAGGTGCTGGGCCAGGGGCTGTCCGCGGACAGCCACCACATCGCTCAGCCGGAGCCGACCGGCCGCGGTGTCGCGGCCGCGGTGCAGAACCTGCTCGACAACACGGGCCTGGACCCGGCCGAGCTGGTCCACCTGAACGCGCACGCCACGTCCACCCCGCAGGGTGACACGGCCGAGCTGAAGGCGCTGCGCAAGGTGCTGGGCGACGACCTCGACCACATCGCGATCTCCGCCACCAAGTCGATGACCGGCCACCTGCTGGGCGGTGCGGGCGGCATCGAGACCGTCGCGACCGTGCTGGCGCTGTACAACCGGCTGGCCCCGCCGACGATCAACATCGACGATCTGGACGACGACATCGACGCGGACATCGTGCGCGGCGAGCCGCGCAAGCTGCCGACCGACGGCCCGATCTCCGCGATCAACAACTCCTTCGGCTTCGGCGGGCACAACGTCACCCTGGCGTTCCGCTCCGTCTAGTACGGCCGAACAGACGAGGCCCGCCCGGGATCCCGGGCGGGCCTCGTGCGTGTCGGCACCGGCGAGACGGCCTAGACGACCTGGTGGAGCCAGCGGACCGGGGCGCCCTCGCCCGCGTACCGGAAGGGCTCCAACTCGTCGTCCCAGGGCTTGCCGAGCAGCTTGGCGATCTCGGCCTCCAGGTCGGTCTCGCCGTGGGCGGACCGGGCGACGGCGGCGCGCAGCCGGTCCTCGGGGATCAGGATGTCCCCGTGCATGCCGGTGACGGCGTGGAAGATGCCGAGTTCCGGGGTGGAGCTGTAGCGCTCGCCCTCGGCAGTCGGACAGGGTTCCGCGGTCACCTCGAAGCGCAGCAGGTGCCAGCCGCGCAGGGCGGAGGCGAGTTTCGATGCGGTGCCGGCTTCGGCCCGCCAGGAGAACTCGGCTCTCCACGTGCCGGGGGAGGCGGGCTGCCTGATCCAGTCGAGGTTCACCCGCACCCCGAGCACACCCGCAACAGCCCATTCCACGTGCGGGCAGAGCGCGCGCGGCGCGGAATGCACGTACAGAACTCCACGTGTCGTCACCGGGACCTCCAGTGTGGGACGAGGTCGGGAATAAAACTCCAGAAAACGGACAGTATGTGACGTGATGTAATGTAACGGAATTTTTTTGACATTGCGCTACGGAACCTGCGGCCGAAACGCCACGGGAAAAAGCTACCGTGCGTCAGGGGTCGCGGTGTGACGTACGGTCGCTCCAAGGCCGCTCATCACAGAGCATTCACTCAGCAGGACGTCCCGGGGCGACCAGGGGGCGACGAGGAGGGACCCACCCATGCGCACCACCGCTCCGCGCCGCCGCGCGCGCCGGACCCTCGCGGGCGCGGGAGCGATGGTGGTCCTGCTGGGCGGGGCCGTGACCGGGTGCGGCCCGGGCGGGTCGGGGGACGGCGGCGAGCGCGGGGCGCAGTCCGCGCCCCGCTGGAACACGGCGCCCGCCTCGATCGCGGCCGTGGGCGACTCCATCACGCGCGGTTTCGACGCCTGTTCGGTCCTGGCCGACTGCCCGGAGGTGTCCTGGGCCACCGGGAACGACCCCGCGGTCCGCTCGCTGGCCACCCGGCTGCTCGGGGAGGCGCAGGCGCCCTCCCGCAGCTGGAACCACGCGGTGACGGGCTCCCGGATGGCGGACCTGCCGGGACAGCTCGCCGAGGCCGCCGCACACAAGCCCGACCTGGTCACGGTGATGGTGGGGTCCAACGACGCCTGCCGTCCGACGGTTTCCTCGATGACCTCGGCGGCGGACTTCCGGTCCGGTTTCGAGCAGGCGCTCGCCGGGCTGCGGGCCGCTTCGCCCTCCTCCCAGGTGTACGTCTCCAGCGTGCCGGACCTCCAGCGGCTGTGGGAGCAGGGCAGGGACCTCCCGATGGTCCGTCAGATCTGGAAGCTGGGGATCTGTCAGTCGATGCTCGCCGACCCGCTGTCGGCGGCCTCGGGGGCGACCGCCCGGCGCGAGCAGGTGCGGGCGCGGGTGGTCGAGTACAACGAGGTGCTGCGCGAGGTCTGCGCGACGGATCCGCTGTGCCGCTACGACGGCGGGGCGGTGTTCCAGTACCCCTTCGACGCCCAGCAGTTGAGTCGATGGGACTGGTTCCACCCGGGGCGCGACGGACAGGCGCGGCTCGCGGAACTGGCGCACCGCCAGGTCACGGCGGCCGATCCGCCGCGGTGACGCGGGAGGACCGGGAGCGGGTGTCAGGGCCCGCTCCCGGTCCGGTTCTTGGGTGTTTTCCGGCCAATCCGGACTAGTCGTGTCCTGCCGGTGTGTCGGGCCGGCGCGTCACGCGAGGTCGAGCGCGGCCGTCAGCCGGGTGTCGCCGTGGGCGTGGCTCGCGCGGACCTCGTAGGCGCCGCCGATGCGCTGCCAGCCGCGGGCGGCCTCGTCCCAGATCTCGAAGGCCCGGGCGGGCAGGGCGATCTCGACCTCGACGCTCTCGCCGGGGCCCGCCTCGACGCCCGCGAAGGCGGCCAGCCAGCTCGCCGGCCGCTCCACGGCCGCGCTCGGGCCGCCGCCGTCCGCGCCGCTCCGGGGCGCCAGGTAGATCTGGACGACCTCGCGGCCGGGCCGGGTGCCGGTGTTGGTGACGCGGACCCGGACCGTGTCGGCGGTGGCCTCCAGCGATTCGTACGCCCAGTCCGTGTAGCCGAGGCCGTGCCCGAAGGGGTAGGCGGGGGCGATGCCCTCCTTCTCGTAGGCCCGGTAGCCGACGAAGAGCCCCTCGCGGTAGTCGAGGCGGCCGTCGGCGGGCAGCACCTCGGTGACGGGCGCGTCGGCGAACCGGGCGGGCCAGGTGGTGGGCAGGCGGCCGCCGGGCTCCGCGGCGCCGAGGAGCACGTCGGCCAGCGCGGCCCCGCCCTCCTGGCCCGGGAACCAGGTCAGCAGGACCGCGGCCACGTCCTCGCGCCACGGGAGTTCCACCGGGGAGCCGGCGTTGACGACGACCACGGTGTTCGGGTTGACGGCGGCGACGGCGCGGACCAGGTCGTCCTGCCGGCCGGGGAGCGACAGGTCGCGGCGGTCGAAGCCCTCGGACTCCACGCGCTCGGTGGTGGCGACGACCACGACGGCGGTGTCGGCGGCGCGCGCGGCCGCCACGGCCTCGGCGATGAGCACGTCGGCGTCGCGCTGCGGGCCGAGGTGGAGCAGCGAGAACATGATCGCCTTGAGCGGCAGCGCGGTCATGTCGGGGACCTGGTAGGTCAGCGACACCTCGACGCGCTCCCCCTCCGTGAGGGCGATCCGGGCGCGCTCGCTCGGGGCGCCGAAGAACGCCTCGAAGGGGTCGGCCTCGTCACCCATCTCCTGGACGCCGGTCCACAGGGTCTCGCCGCCGACGGCGAGGGTGAAGGCACCGAGACCGCGGGTGCCGAACGCGTGCTCGCCGCTCTCGCGCGGGAGGAACGTACCGGTGACCTCGATGCTCGCCATGGTGTCGTACGCGGCGCCCGCCGGCAGGTCGTCACCGATCCACTGGACCTGGCCGGACGGCAGGGTGCCCTCGCCGATGACGGCGCCGGAGGCGTCGCGGCAGACGGCGCGCAGACCGAAGCCCTGGTCGGCGGGGGCGAGTTCCTCGGAGGGGTCGGCGCCGACGGCGAAGGTCAGGGCGCCGTCCGGGAGCGCGGCCGTGAGGCCGTCCAGCGGGGAGACGATCCGCTCGGGGAAGACGGTGGCGGAGCCGCCGCCGAGGACGCGGGCGTCGCGGGCGGCGGCGCCGATCAGGGCCACGGTGCGTCCGGCGGAGGCGTCGAGCGGGAGGGCGGCGTCCTCGTTGCGCACGAGGACGAAGCCGCGGGTGGCGAGCTCCCGGGCCAGGGCCGGGCCGTCGATGCCGGACGGCGGCTCGGCGACGGCGGCGGGGGCGCCCTCCAGGAGGCCGACGCGAGCGGCGAGGCGCAGGACGTTGCGGACGGCCGCGTCGACGGCGGACTCGGGGACCTCCCCGGCGCGCACGGCCTCGGCGAGGGCGGGGCCGTAGACGGTGGCCGGGCCGGGCATGGCCACGTCGAGGCCGCCCTCGATGTCACCGGTGGTGGAGCGGGCGGCCATCCAGTCGGAGACGTTGTAGCCGTCGAAGCCCCACTCGGCGCGCAGGACCTCGTTCACCAGGTACCGGTTCTCGGTCATCGAGGTGCCGTTGACCCGGTTGTAGGAGGTCATGACGCCCCAGGGGTGGGCGTTGCGGACGATGGCCTCGAACGGGGCCAGGTACAGCTCGCGCAGCGGACGCGGGGCGATGACGCAGTCGACGGTGAACCGCTCGGTCTCCGCGTCGTTGCCGACGAAGTGCTTGACGGTGGTGCCGACGCCGCCGTCCTGGACCCCGTTGACGTAGCCGCTGCCGACCGCCCCGGTCAGGTACGGGTCCTCGGAGTAGCACTCGAAGTGCCGGCCGCCGAGCGGGGAGCGGTGCAGGTTGACGGTGGGCGCGAGGAGGACGTGCACGCCCTTGCGGCGCGCCTCCTGGGCGAGGAGCCGTCCGGCGCGACGGGCGAGCGCGGGGTCCCAGGCGGCGGCGAGCGCCGTCGGGGACGGCAGGGCGACGGAGGGGTCGTCGGCGGTCCAGCGCACGCCGCGCACCCCGATGGGGCCGTCGGACATGACCAGGGACTTCAGCCCGATCCCGGGAACGGCGGGCAGGGACCACATGTCCTGGCCGGCCAGGAGCCGGGTCTTGGTGTCGAGGTCCAGCTTGTCGAGCGCCGCCTCCACGGCGTCTTCACGGGCCTGGTCGTCGCGGGTCTGCTCTGCGCGGGTCTGATCGGCATCGGTCACGGCCGTGCCTCCTCGTCGAGTGCGGTGGGTGCGGTGCGGTCGCCCCATCGTGGACCCGTTGCCTGGTGAGCGGTAGGGTTCGTGATGCATTCGTGATGTTCGCATGACGTACCGTCCTGCTGGCGGCTGTGAACGAGGAGAGGGACCGGGCGATGGCGCGGACGAGGAGCGAGGAACGGCGCGGGGAGATCGTCCGCGCGGCCGTCGAGGTGATCGCGGAGCGCGGCTACCGGGGCGCGTCCCTGGCCGCGGTGGCCGAGCGCGTGGGCCTGACCCAGCAGGGGCTGCTGCACTACTTCCCGACCAAGGAGGCCCTGCTGGTCGCGGTCCTGGAGGAGCGCGACCGGTGGGACACGGGCGGCGGCTCGCGCGCCTCGGCCGAGACCTGGCGCCTGGACCTGCTGGCGTCGCTGGTGGAGTACAACGCCATGCGCCCGGGCATCGTGCAGACCTTCTCGGCGCTGCTGGGCGAGAGCGTGACCGACGGGCACCCGGCGCGGGAGTTCTTCACCGACCGGTACGCGCAGGTCCGCTCCGAGATGGCCGCGGTGCTGCGCGCCGAGTTCGGCGACCGGCTCCCCTCGGGCCTGACCCCGGATCAGGCCGCGCCGCTTCTGGCGGCGGTGATGGACGGCCTGCAGTACCAGTGGCTGCTGGCGCCGGAGTCGGTGGACATGCCCGCCGCGTTCCGCTCGTTCCTGACCCTGCTGCGGGGTCCGGAGCCCGGCGGCCGCCCCGACTGACCCGGCAGGCCCGGTCCGCCCGACCGGCCCGCCCGACCGGCCCGCGCGCGGCTCCGGCGTCCCGGCGTTGCGCCGGGTGGGACCGGGCCGCTACGCCGAGTCGGGCAGGAGGTGCTTGGCGCCCCACTGCCCCAGCGCCTCCAGGGCCGTGTTCAGGTCCTGGCCGAGCGGGGTCAGGGAGTACTCCACGCGCGGCGGGACCTCGTCGTACACCTCGCGGTGGACGATGCCGTCGGTCTCCAGCTCGCGCAGCTGGGCGGCGAGCACCTTCTCCGACACCCCCGGTACCAGCCGGCGCAGTTCGCCGAAACGGCGCGGCCGCTGCTCCAGCTCCCACAGGAGCGAGACCTTCCACTTGCCGTCGATCACGGACATCGCCGCGGCGATCCCGCAGTGATCCGCGCCGGGCCTTCGCGTCACCGCCATCGCGCACCCCTCCCACCTGCTCGCTCACCTCGGGGTAACCACCCACCCCGAAGTGCGTACTTGAGCGTCTCACGGCATGCCACCAGGCTAAACGCCATGACCGACAACCACACGACGAAGCGTCCGCTCACCCTGCTCGGCCTCGGCGACATGGGCACCGCCCTCGCCCGCACCTGGCTCGCCGCCGGGCACCCCCTCACCGTCTGGAACCGCACCGCCGCCAAGGCCGCGGCCCTCGCCGCCGAAGGCGCGACCGTCGCCGCCGACCCCGCCGGGGCGGTCGCCGCGAGCGACCTGGTCGTGCTCTGCCTGCTGGACGACGCCAGCATCGACGACGTCATGAAGGACGTGGACCTCACCGGCCGCGACCTGGTCAACCTCACCACCGGCACGCCCGCCGAGGGCCGCGCCCGGGCCGCCTGGGCGGCGGAGCGCGGGGCCCGGTTCGTGGACGGCGGGATCATGGCCACGCCGACGATGATCGGCGTCCCCGAAGCCGGGGGCTACGTCTTCTACAGCGGCTCCCGCACCCTCTTCGACACCCACCGGGCGGCGCTGGAGGTCCCGGCCGGCGCCCGCTTCGTCGGGGAGGACCCCGGGCACGCCGCCCTGCACGACGTGGCGCTGCTGAGCGCGATGTACGGGATGTTCGCCGGGATCTCGCACGCCTACGCGCTGATCGAGGGCGAGGACGTCGCCCCGAACGACCTGGCGCCGCTGCTGTCCGAATGGCTGGGCGCGATGGGCTTCTTCGTCGGCAACGCCGGCGAGCGGCTCACCTCGCGGGACCTCACCACGGGGGTGGTGTCCAACCTGGCCATGCAGGTCGCGGCCAGCGGCACCCTGCTGCGCACCGCCGTGGAGCAGGGCGTCAGCGCGGAGCTGATCGCCCCGTACCTGGAGCTGATGCGGCGCCGGCTGGACGCCGACCCGGCGGCCCATGGCGTGGAGGACACCGTCGGCGCCATCACCCTGCTGCGCTCCGGGCTCGGCACGTCCTAATAGACCGGCGGCGGTCCGAAGCCGGTGGCCGGGGCGGCGGGCGCCGCCGGTTCCCCGGCCGCCCCCTCCCCCGGTGCGTCCGCGCCGGAGTCGCCCATCAGGTCGCGCGCCATCAGCGTGGCCCCGGCCACCGCGCCCGGCATCAGGAACACCGCGACCAGTGGCACCAGGAAGGACAGCACCAGCGGCAGGCCGAAGCCGAGCACCATCATCCGGCGCGCGCGCAGCATGACGAGCCGCTCCGCCAGGTCCACCTTGCGGCGCTGGAGCGCGACGGCGGTGAGCTCCTGGGTCAGGAAGTAGCCGGAGACGCAGAACCCGAGGAACGGGACCACCGTCTGGCCGATCACCGGGACGAAGCCCAGGGCGAAGAGCAGGACGCCGTAGAGCAGGACGCGGCCGAGGACCTTGACGCTGTCCCGGGCCGAGATCCACAGCTCCCGCCAGAGCGGGAGCCCGGACTCGGGGACGTCACCGCCCTCGCTGCGGTCGACCTGCTCCGAGAGGGCCTCGTAGAACGGCTGGCCGATCAGCAGGGTCACGGCGGTGAACGTGATGACCGCGAGGAAGAGGCCCAGGCCGAAGACCAGACCGGTCAGGAAGCCGCGGAAGAGCCCGGACCAGGGCGAGGTCCAGTCGTCGGCGAACGGCGTCGCCCACACCGACAGGTCGTCGGCGCCGTACGAGAGCCCGATCAGGGCCGCCGTGTAGAGGACGAGCGACACCAGCCCGGGCAGCAGCCCGAAACCGAGCCACCTGCCGTGCCCGAACACCCATCGCTGGCCGGCCAGCAGATACCGGAAACCCCCCGCAAGATCACGCATGGGGTCAGTTTACGGCGAAGGCCGCACCCCCGAACGGGGGTGCGGCCTTCGGACGTGCGGGTGCCGGTTCCGGCGTGCGATCAGCGGGAGCCGCTGGATCAGACGGCGAGCTCGACGGTGATGTTGCCGCGGGTGGCCTTGGAGTACGGGCAGACCTGGTGGGCCTTCTCGATGAGGTCCTTGGCGGTGGCGGCGTCCACGTTCGGGATCACGGCGGAGATCTTGACGATCAGGCCGAAGCCGTCGTCGTTCTTGCCGATGCCGACCTCGGCGGTGACGGTGGAACCGGAGATGTCGGCGTTCTCGTTCTTCGCGACGACGCCCAGGGCGCCCTGGAAGCAGGCGCTGTAGCCGGCGGCGAACAGCTGCTCCGGGTTGGTGCCGGCGCCGCTGCCGCCGAGCTCCTTCGGCGGGTTCACGACGACGTCGAGCTGCCCGTCGTTGGTGGCGACGCGGCCGTCACGGCCGTTCTCGGCGGTGGCGACAGCGGTGTACGCGACATCGGACTGCTGGATGGACATGTAGGGAAATCCTCCTGGTGATCGTCGCGACTCGCGCCCACGGGCCGCGACGGTGTGGAGTGAGCCTAACCGGTGAAAGAAACGATCATCTTTCCGGTGTTCTCTCCGCGCAGCATGCCGAGGAAGGCGGAGGTGGCGTTCTCGACGCCCTCGACGACCGTCTCGTCGTAGCGCAGCTCGCCCGAGGCCAGCCAGCCGGCGACGTCCTGCACGAACTGCTGCTGGAGTCCGGCGTGGTCCCCGACGAGGATGCCCTGGAGCCGCAGCCGCTTGCCGATGACCTGCATCAGGTTGCGCGGGCCGGGGGCGGCCTCGGTGTCGTTGTAGCCGGCGATCGCACCGCACAGGGTGGCGCGGCCGTGCACCTTGAGGGAGGAGATCGCGGCTTCGAGGTGGTCGCCGCCGACGTTGTCGAAGTAGACGTCGATGCCCTCGGGGGCGGCGGCGCGCAGCTGCTGGGCGACCGGGCCGTTCTTGTAGTTGAAGGCGGCGTCGAAGCCGTACTTCTCCGTGAGGAGGGTCACCTTCTCGTCCGAGCCGGCGGAGCCGATCACCCGGGAGGCGCCCTTGATCTTCGCGAACTGGCCCACGAGGCCGCCGACCGCACCCGCCGCGCCGGAGACGAAGACGGCGTCGCCCTCCTTGAAGGAGGCGACCTCGAAGAGGCCCGCGTACGCGGTGAGGCCCGGCATGCCGAGCACGCCGAGGTAGGCGGAGAGCGGGGCGAGGGCGGCGTCGACCTTGGTGGCGTGCTTCGCGTCGAGGTCGGCGTACTCGCGCCAGCCCAGGTGGTGCAGGACGTGGTCGCCGACGGCGAAGCCCTCGGCGGCGGAGGCGACGACCTCGCCGACGGCCCCGCCCTGCATCGGCTCGTCGAGCTGGAAGGGCGGTACGTAGGACTTCACGTCGTTCATCCGGCCGCGCATGTACGGGTCCACCGACATGTGGAGGTTGCGCACGAGGATCCGGCCCGGTGCGGGCTCGGCGGACACCGGGACCTCGCGCAGGGCGAAGTCCTCGGCGACGGGCCAGCCCTGCGGGCGACGGACGAGGTGCCACTCACGGCTGACGGCGGGGATCTCGGTCATGGGGACTCCTGAATGCCGAAGAAATGCTTCACAACGTGAAACAACCATGCGCCTGGATATTTCATGTTGTCAAGTAAATGGGTACGCTGGTTCCATGCCCAGTCGTCGCGCAGACCCAGTGACCCTCGAGGTCGTCGAACTCATCGGCGACGTCGTGGCCCGCTACCACATGGAGTACGAGCACGTGGCCGCCAGCCACCAGCTCACGGGCGCCCAGGCCCGGGTCCTGAACCTGCTGGCCCTGGAGCCGCTGCCGATGCGCCGGATCGCGCAGAAGCTGCGGTGCGAGCCCTCGAACGTGACCGGCATCGTCGACCGGCTGGAGACCCGCGGCCTGGTCGAGCGCCGCCCGGACCCGGCGGACCGCCGGGTCAAGCTGGCCGCCCCCACCGAGGAGGGCCTGCAGACGGCCGACCGCCTGCGCGAGTCCCTCGACTTCGCGCGCGAGCCCCTGGCGGGGCTGTCGGCGCAGGAACGGACGGCCCTGCGGGACCTGCTCAAGCGGATGCTGGGCTAATCCCACCAGCAGGGATCCCAGAAGTAGCACGGCGGTGGCGTCGGCTTCGGGGTCTTCGAGGGTGAGGGGGTGGGCTTGGCCGACGCCGAGGGCTTCGGCGGCTTCCCGCTTCCGGAGGTGCTGGGCGACGGCTTCGCCGACGTTCCCGGCTTTACGGTGACCCCCGCGTCGGGAGTCCCGGACGACGGCTCCCCCGTCGCGGGCGCGGGCGCCGACGACGCCGGACCCGGCTTCGTCGCGCTCGCGGAGGACGCCGCGGGACCGGCCGTCTTCGTCGCCCCGCCGGCGGCCTTCGCCGAGGCGGTGGCCCGGCCCGGCGCCCCGGCCGAGGGGGCCGCGGCGGACGGCGCGCTCGGGGCGGGCACGGGCACGCCGGGCGCCGAGTCGTCGGTCAGCACCACGGTGGAGGCGCGGTCGCTGCGCTCCCCGTCGGTCGCCAGCCGGACCACCGCGAGCGCGCCGCCGGTCGCGAGCAGCAGGCCGAGCCCGACGTTCAGCACGGTCCGGCGGCGCCTGCGGTGGGCGGAGCGGCGCCGGGCACCGGGGCGGCGCTCGTTCGGCGCCGACAGGACGACGAGGGAGTCCGCGTCCGCGTCGGCGGGCCCGTGCGGCGCGCCGGGGCCCCGGACCGGGCCGGGCACCGGGCCCGCGGCCGGGACGGGGGCGAACGGGGCGGCGGCACCCGGGGCGCCCGGCGGGACGGGGGCGGCGGGGACGAGGTATTCGGCCGGGGTTCCGCACCCGGCGCACGCCAGTGCGCCGTTGAGGTGCCTCCGGCAGGCGTGGCAGTAGTTCATGGCGCCCGCAGGCTATGCGGTCACCGGCCACATCCGTAACGCGGGAACGTAAGGATCCTGTGTGGAATCGTGGCTTCCATGACAGCGACCCCGCCCGGACGCCCGGGGCCCTTCGGGCCGGAAGCCTTCCAGCTCGTGCTGCTGCGCCGGATGGCCGACTTCCAGCCCGACCTCGCCGACCGGGCCCGGCACCGGCTGGGCGCCTCGCTCGCGGACCAGCGCGAGGCCAACAAGCGCTGGCAGGCCATGGTCCGCTCGCCGCGCTCCCGCGGAGCCCTGGCCCGGTACCGCTCGGTGCTGGGCCCGGCGGAGTCCGCCGAGCGCCGGAAGATCGGCGATCTGGAGTGCGAGGCCCTGCTGTGGCCGGTGCCACTCTGGCCCGACCTGCGGTTCGAGGTGCTGGCCGCGCCGGACGGGGCCGTGTGGAACGAGTGGCTGGTCCGGGCCCCCGGCGCGGCCGGTCCCGTACTGGAGTCGGCGGACGACCTGCTGCCCTGGTCGGCGACGGTGGACGAGGTGGCGCGCGCCTTCGCGCCGGTGCGGCCGATGGAGGGCACCGCGCCGACCCGCTGGCGCCTCGCGTTCGCCGCCGGGGGGCGGCCCTGCGTGGCGGAGTTCACGTACGGCCTGCTCCAGCGGGTCGGGTTCGGGGGCGCGCCCGGCTAGGTGGGGTCTAGGAGGCGAGGAAGGCCCGTACGCCCGCCGAGGTGGCGTCGTCGCCCAGCAGGTCGTTGTGCTCGATGCAGCCCACCTGCGTGTTGGCGGCTCCGGTGAGCGGGACGCTGTCGTCCGGGTTGACGATCTCGTCGCACGGGGACCAGAACGTCGCGTACTTCACCGCGCCCGGGGTCTCGTCCCCCGCGTTCAGGTTCTTCACCACGTACGAACCCGGCGTCATGTCCCGGCAGGCCTGGTCCCACAGGGCGCAGGCCCAGGCGGTGGAGGTGCCGCGGTTGGGGCCGGCCAGCGACACCCAGTGGTCGACGGTGGCGGCGCCGCCCCCGAACTTCACGTACCAGCGGCTCACCAGCGAGCCGAAGGAGTGCGCGACGACGTCGACGCGGGCGGCGCCGGTCTGGCGGCGGACCTCGTCGACGTACGCGCCGAGCCGGCTTGAGAGGACCTCGTTGACGGACCGGTGCGTGTCGTAACCCCACGAGAACAGCTCCGAGTCGGCGTACCCGGCGGCTCGCAGGTCCTCGCGCAGGGATCCCCACACGCCGGGGTCGGCGTTGTAACCGTGGACGAAGACCACCGGATTGCGCGGCGCCGCCGCCCGTCCGGCCGCGCCTCCGGCCCCCCGGTCGGCGGCATGGGCCGGGAAGGGCGCCAGCAGCGCCAGGCAGAGCGTCAGAAGTGCCAGCAGTCTCTGGCGGGCCGTCAGCATGGGGTCCCCCTTTACCTTGTTACGCACGAGTAGTGCGTGCGGTGCGCGCATGGTGCTGTCTGTCGGTACAGAAATCCACCCCCGTGCAGGCACCCGGCACCCCCGGCCGGAGCATCCCAACAGGCGGTCAGACCCATATGCCCGGGATGATGTGAAAAGCGACCGGCGGTTCGCCGGTCTTCTTGCGTCAGCGCTCTCGGGAGGATCTGCCGTGACCGTCAGTCTTGAGCAGTTGCGCCGCTGCCACGTCGCCGTCGACCTGGGCGCGGCCAGGACCCGCGTGTACGTCAAGGGCGCTGGGCTCGTCGTCGACGAGCCCAGCGTCGCCGCGGTGAACACGCGCACCGGCGCGCTCATCGCCGTGGGAACCTTCGCCGAGCGGATGACCGGCCGCACGCCCGACTACATCCGGGTGGTGCGCCCCGTCTCCGGCGGCACCGTCGTCGACATCGAGATGGCCCAGCGGATGCTGCGTCACCTCCTCGGCGAGAAGCTGCGGCGCGCCCTGCGCCGCAAGCCCCGGCTGCGCGCCGCGGCCTGCACCCCGCACGACGCGGACCCGCTGGCCCAGCGGGCGACCGTGGAGACCCTGGTCGGGCTCGGCGCCCGCCGCGTCGAGCTGGTCGACACCCTGATCGCGGCGGCCGTCGGCTGCGGCCTGCCCGTGGAGCAGCCGACCGCGACGATGATCATGGTGTGCGGGGCGGCGGCCACCCAGGTGGCCGTCCTCTCCCTCGGCTCGATCGTCACCGCCGAGCGCATCCCGGTCGGCGGCGAGGCCATCGACCACGCGATCGTCCAGCACCTGCGCCACGCGCACGAGCTGATGCTGCCCAGCCAGGCGGTCCGGCCGCTCCAGCTGGCGCTGCACGGCAACGGCATCACCGCCGAGGGACCGGCCTCCACCCTGATCCACGGCCGCGACGTGGCCACCGGTCTGGCCCGCTCGGTCCAGGTCGACACCGCCGCCGTGCGCGACGCGATCTTCACCCCGCTGACCGCCGTCCTCGACGGCATCGGCAAGGTCCTGCGGGACTGCCCCCCGGACCTGGTCGCGGACCTGACGGACCGGGGGATCATGATGGTGGGTGGCAGCGCCCTGCTGCCGGGCCTGGACCAGATGCTGCGCGACGCCACCGGCATGCCCGTCGCCATCGCGGAACGGCCGGACGTGTGCGCCGTGCTCGGTCTCGGCGCGATGCTCGAAGGGAAGATCGCACCCATGGTTCTCAACCCGCTGGCCGGATGACGAACGCGGGACGGGAGACCGACCGGTACCAGGAGCCGCCCACCCTGCCCGTCCTGCTGGAGGCGGTGCTCAGCGTCGGCTCCGAACTGGAGCTGCACTCCACCCTCCAGCACATCGTCGACTCGGCGACCGGGCTGTGCGGGGCCCGGTACGGGGCGCTCGGGGTCATCGACCCCGAGCGCGTCCGGCTGACCTCGCTGTTCACCTGCGGGATGACCGACGCGGAGCGGGCCGCCGTGCCCCACCTCCCGGACGGCCGCTCGGGCCTGCTCGGAACCCTGATCAGCGACCCGCGCCCGCTGGTGCTCGACGACCTCGCGCAGGACCCCCGGTCGGCCGGGTTCCCGCCCGGCCATCCGCCCATGCGCAGCTTCCTGGGCGTTCCGATCCGGGTGCACACCGAGGTCTTCGGCAACCTCTACCTGACCGAGAAGCACGGCGGGGGCTCCTTCACCGACGAGGACCTCGCCCTGCTGCGCGTCCTCGCCTCGCAGGCGGGCATAGCGATCGGCAACGCCCGGCTGTACGAGACCGTGCGCCGCCGGGAGCGCTGGATCGAGGGCGCGGCCGCGGTGACCACGACCCTGCTGGCCGGCCGCCCCGCCGCGGACGCGCTGATGTGCGTGGCCGAACGGGCCCGGCTGCTGGCGGACGCGGCGGCCGGCGTCGTCCTCCAGCCCACCCCCGAGGGCGGCATGGAGATCGTCGCCGCCTCGACCCGGGGCGAACCCGGGGACCTGGTGGGAACGGCCATCGCGCCCGGCTCCCCGGTCCTGGAGCAACTGCTCGGCGGTGAGGCCGTCTTCATAGAGGACTCGGCGACGGACCCACGGATGACCACGCACGTCCGGGAGCGCTTCGGCCCCAGCATGATGCTGCCCCTGCAGAGCGGCGGGCAGCTGATCGGCACGCTGGCCCTGCCCCGGGATCGCGGCGGGCCCGCGTACGACGCCGTGGACCGGCTGCTGGCCTCGCAGTTCGCCTCGCAGGCGGCGCTGGCCCTCGTACTGGCGGACGCCCAGCACGACCGGGAGCAGCTCGCGGTCTACGAGGACCGCGACCGGATCGCCCGGGACCTGCACGACCTGGTGGTCCAGCGGCTGTTCGCGACGGAGATGATGCTGGAGAGCACCCGGCGGAGGTCCTCGAACGCGGCGTCCGGGGACACCGTCGGCGACGAGCTGGCCCGCGCCGTCGACGAGCTCGACTCCACCATCCAGGAGGTCCGCACCGCCATCTTCGCCCTCCAGCAGCCGCCGTCCGACGCCCCGACGACCTTCCGGGGCCGGGTCCTGCGCGAGACGGGCGGCGCGGCGGTGCTGCTGGGCTTCCAGCCGTCGGTGCACTTCGCGGGGCCGCTGGACGCCCTGCTGCCGGAGCCGGTGGCGAGCGACCTGCTCTCCGCCCTGCGGGGCGCCCTGGCCGCGGCGCACCGGCGCAGCGAGGTCTCCGCCATCGAGGTGGAGGTGGACGCGACCGCGTCCCGGGTCCGCCTGACGGTGTCGGACGACGGCCGCACGGAGTCCGCGTCCCGCGGCACGGCGGTGACCTGGGAGTCACCGCTGTAGAGCTGCCGTCCGGCCGACCGTCCGGCCGTCCGGGCAGGTCGGTGGCACGGCCGGAGCGCGGTTGACGGCACCCCCTAGGGTGGCCCCGTGACGACGACCCGCCTCTCGGCCCGCGCGGCCATCGCCTCCCTCGCCGACGCCGGCAGCTTCGCCGAACTCCCGCCGCCCCCGGGCCAGTCGGCGCCCGACGGGCCGCTTGCCTGGACCGGGTACGACGACTCCCGCGCCCGCGCCGCGCGGCGGACCGGCGAGGAGGAGTCCGTCGTCACGGGCGCCGCCCGTTTCGGGGGCGTCGAAGCCACCGTGATCTCCTTCGAGTTCGGCTTCCTCGGCGGCTCCCTCGGCGGGCGCACCGGCGACCGGCTCGAAGCGGCCTACGCCCACGCCCGCGCGCACCGCCTGCCCCTGGTCTCCCTGATCGCGACCGGCGGCTCCCGCATGCAGGAGGGCATGCTCGCGCTGACCCAGCTCCAGCGCGTGGCCCGCCAGTGCGTCCTGACGCGCGCCGCCGGACTCCCCCAGCTGGCCGTCCTGCGCGATCCCACCACCGGCGGCGGCTGGGCCACCCTCGGGGCCGGGGCCGACGTGGTCCTCGCGCTCCCCGGGGCGCAGGTCGGCTTCGCGGGCTCCCGGGTCCGCCCGGCGGACGCGGACCCGGCGGCCTACACGGCCGAGGGGCAGTACGCCGCCGGGCACGTGGACGCCGTGGTGCCCCCGGCCGAGCTGCCCGGGACCCTCGCCGGCTGGCTCCGCGTGCTGACCGCGCCCCGCCCCGACGGGCCCGTCGAGCCGCCGGCCGCGCTGGGCGGCGTACACGACGGGACACCGCCGGAGACCGGCTGGGACGCCGTCCTCCAGGCCCGCCACCCGGACCGGCCGCGCGCCGGGGCGTACCTGGACGCGTACTTCGCGCTGCGCCTGCCCCTCTCCGGGGACCGGGCCGGCGGTACCGACCCCGGGATGCTGTGCGGGTTCGGGCTGCGGGAGGGCCGCGCGGTGGCGTACGCCGCCCAGTGCGGCACCGCCACCCGCCCGGCCGGCTACCGCACGGCGGCCCGCGTCGTCCGGCTCGCGGACCGGCTCGGCATCCCCGTGCTCACCCTGGTGGACACCCCGGGCGCGGCCAACGACGCCGCCGCCGAACGCGCGGGCGCCGGGCCCGCCATCGCGGACGCCTTCGCGGCGCTGGCCTCGGCGGCGGTGCCCGTCACCACCCTGCTGATCGGCGAGGGCGGCTCGGGCGGCGCCCTCGCGCTGGCCGCGCCGGGCAACACGTGGGTGACCCCCGACAGCTACTTCTCGGTGATCGCCCCGGAGCTGGCGGCGGCCATCCTCAAGCGGCCCCCGGAGGCCGCCCCGGCCACCGCCGACCAGCTCCGCATCCGCCCCCAGGACCTGGTGGCCCTGGGCGTGGCACGGGGCGTGGTCCCGCTCCGGACCGGCTGAGGGGCTGCGCTGGGCCCGGTCGGGCGCCGGCGCGCGGGACCAGGGCCGGCCGGACCGTCAGCGGCGGCGCGACGGGAGCCGTACGTCCACCCGGTAGAGCCGCGTGACCTGCTGGGCCAGCTCGTTGTCGTCGCTGACGAGCAGCAGGCGCAGCCGTCCGGACCCGTCGTGGTCGGTGACGACCATGCCCTCGACGTTGTCCACCAGCGGGTGGTTCTGCGGCAGCTTGGACGGGGCGCCCAGCGTGGGGCAGTCGTCGAAGTCCCCCAGCAGCGTCTTGCGCGCCGTGCGCAGCCGGGGCCCCTCGGCCAGCGACTCCACCTCCGTGGTGTCCGTGGCGCCGAGCGGATCGGCGACGTACAGCCGCACGGTGATCGCGAACTGCTGGGTGAACCCGCGCTCCAGCACGATCAGCCGGCCGTCCCGGGTGGGCGCGAGCTCGACGAGGTTGTGCCCCGGGTCGACGGCGTAGGCGTACTGCCGGCCGAGGACGAACTGCCCGTCCCGGCCCCGTTCCCAGGTCTGGACGCGTTGCAGGGTCCTCCCCCGCGCGTCCTTGCCGTCACCGGCCAGCGGTCCCTCGACGCCCGCGACCAGCGTGTTCCCGCCGGGCAGCAGGGTCAGCGACTCGAAGGTCTGGTTCGTGGTGGCCCGGCCCTGCGGCGGGAGCCGGAAGGCGTCCGGGACCGGCAGCGTGCCGAGCACCCGGCCGGTGCGGCTGTAGCGCCGGATCGCGGGCGCGAACTCGTCCGTGATCAGGTACGTCCCGTCCCGGTCGACGACGATCCCCTCGGAGTCGACCGGCTTGCCGGCGCCGTCGGTCAGCGGCAGCTGCGCGGTGGCCCTCGCGGTCGGGGTGTCGCCGCGGCCGGTCTTCAGGGTGAACAGGACCGAGCGGTCGGAGACTCCGGCGACCGTCCCGTCCCGGTCCAGCGCCAGACCCGAGATGCCGCCGACCAGCCGGCCGTCCACGGTGGTCTTGTCGAGCGCGTCGGAGTAGCCCGCGACGGACAGGTACGGCGAGCAGGCCCGGCCCGGCCGGGGGGCCGCGAGGGCGGGCGGGGCCGACAGCCCGGCGAGCGCGGCGGTGGCGACCGCGGTGGTGACGAGCGTACGAAGGCGCATGGAGGCCTTCCTCCCGGTTCGGCTGATTCAGTTGGCGTACTGCCGAATAGTCATATGACGCATCGGAACAGAGGGGAAGCCCCGGCAACACGATGGCAACGAACCCGCCAACTCCCCTTCACACCGGCCCCGGACCCCGCGGCGGCCCGGACCGGGCGAAGCGCGCCGGGCTCGTCCCCACGTGCCGCCCGAAGTGGCGGGTCAGGTGGGCCTGGTCGTAGAAGCCAGCCGCCGTCGCCGCCTCGGCCGGCCGGACGCCCGCCAGCAGCAGCCGCCGCGCCATCGCGACCCGCCGGCCCGTGAGGTAGGCGTGCGGCGGCAGCCCGTAGGCCGCCCGGAAGCTGCGGATCAGCTGCGTGGGATGCGGGTGCCCGAGCTCCGCCGACGCCTCCTCCAGCGTGATCCCCTCGACCACCCGGGCGTCCAGCAGCTCGCGCAGCCGTACGGCGGTCCCCGCACCCGGCGCCGCGCGCCCCGCCGCTTCGCGTTCCGCCGCAGTGCGCTCCGCGCGCCCGGACAGCCGCCGATGCAGGTGCTCCCGTACGAAGGCCAGCCGCGACCCGGCCTCCAGCACGTCGACCGCGCCGGACGGCAGCCCTCCGCTCCCCAGCGCCCGGTGCAGCGCGTGCACCCGGCGCCGCAACGCCCCGTCGAACAGCAGCGGGGCGTCGACGGCGGCCCCCGTGAGGTGTTCCGGCAGGACGGAGGTGTCGAGGTAGAGCACGCGCTTGCGGAAGCCCGCCTCGGTGACGGTCCGCCCGTCGTGGGCCACTCCCGGCGGCAGCAGGACCACCGCGTCCGAGACCCCGAGGCCGTGCCGCTCCCGGTCCAGCGCGAAGTCGACGCGCCCGCCGTCCAGGATCATCAGCGCCCAGGTGTCGTGCACGTGGGCCGGGTAGGCGTGGTCGGTGAACCGGGCGTGGAAGACCTCCGCGACACCCGGGACCGGCGGCTTCCAGGCGGAGACGGTGCTGGTCGGGCGTATGACGGCCATGTCAGGAACGTACAAGACGCCCCGCGGCCCGCCCGGCAGCCTGGGCGCATGACGACACACGCAGCGGTGGACATCGCGGGGAAGCTGGCGGCCTTCGACGAGCGGTGGGCGCCGCGCCGGATCGCCCGCGTCAACGACTACGAGGTGAAGGTCGCCAAGGTCGGCGGCGCGTTCGTGTGGCACGCCCACGAGGACACGGACGAGCTGTTCCTCGTGGTCGGCGGCACCCTGACGATCCGTCTGCGCGACGGGGACGTGGTGCTGCGCCCGGGGCAGCTGTACGTGGTCCCGCGCGGGGTGGAGCACTGCCCGGAGGCCTCCGGGGAGGCGCACATCCTGCTGTTCGAGCCGTCCGGCACGGTGAACACCGGCACGGCGGGCGGCGACCGCACCAAGGACCCGGTGGACGCCTGACTGCCGGGGCCGGCCGGCCGCGGGCTACGCCTGCGGCGACTTCGCGTCGTAGCGGGCGAAGCCCCGCCAGCGCAGGGCGAGCAGGCCCAGCACCAGGACGCACGCGAGTCCGCCGCCCGTGATCGCCACGGCCGGCGAGGTCAGGTCGGCGACGGAGCCGGCGACGAAGTCCCCGAGCCGGGGTCCGCCCGCGACGACCACGATGAACACGCCCTGGAGGCGGCCCCGCATCTCGTCCGGGGCCGCGGCCTGCATCATCGTCGAGCGGAACACCATGGAGATGGTGTCGGCCCACCCCGCCAGGGCGAGGAAGAACAGCCCGAGCCACAGGTTCCGGGTGAGCCCGAAGGCCGCGATGGCCAGCCCCCACGAGGCGACGGCGAGCAGGATCGCCAGCCCGTGCCGGCGGATGCGGCCCTGCCAGCCGGAGAGCACCCCGCCGAGCATCGCCCCCAGGGCGGGTGCGGCCACCATCAGGCCCACCGTCTTGGCGTCGCCGCCGAACCACAGCACGGCGATGGCCGGGAACAGCGCCTTCGGCTGGGCGAGCACCATCGCGGCCAGGTCGGAGAAGAAGGTCATACGGATGTTGGGCCGGGTCCCGAGGAAGCGCAGGCCGTCCAGGACGGAGGCCCGCCCCCGCACGCCCTCGGCGCGGTCGGGCTTCATCGACGGCAGCCGCCACTGCGCGTACAGGGCGGCGCAGAAGGTCACGGCGTCGATGAGGTAGGCGGCCTGGAAGCCCCACCAGCCGACGATCAGGCCGCCGAGCATCGGACCGGCCATGGTCCCGGTGGTCATGGTGACGGAGTTCAGGGCGTTGGCGGCGGGCAGCTGCTCGGCCGGCAGCAGCCGGGGGATCATCGCCGAGCGCGCCGGTCCGCTGAGCGCGCCGCACACCGACTGGAGGGCGACGACGGCGTACAGGAACCACACCCGGTGGTAGTCGAGCAGGGCCGCCCCGGCCAGCGCGAGGGACAGCGCGGCGGCGCCGAGGGAGGCGTAGAGGCCGAGCTTGCGGCGGTCGAGGGTGTCGGCGATCGCGCCGCCGTACAGGCCGAAGGCGACGAGCGGGACGAGCGAGAAGAGGCCGACCAGCCCGACGGAGAAGCTGGAGCCGGTGATGTCGTAGACCTGGAGCGAGATCGCGAGCGCGGTCATCGCCTGTCCGACCCAGGAGATCATGCTGCCGGTCCAGAGCCGCCGGTAGTGCGCGGAGGTGCGCAGCGGAGTGAGGTCGGCGAATATCCGGGGCCGGGTGCGCGGGGGTTCGGTCGTACGGGTCACAGCGGATGGTAACCACCTCCCGGCCGCACCCCCCAGGGCATTTCCCCCGCTTCACACAGCGGCCACAGTCGCCCCATCCGGCTCCGGGGTCCCGGGGCGACCGGGTGCTTGCCGCTAACTCGCCACTATCACCGCACATTTGACCGAATCGGCGCGCGCTCCCCGCCTCGTGTTCGGCTCATGATGAAAAGACTCGTATGTCCAGGGAGGCGTAGTGATCGAACCTGGCAACAGCACCACGAGCGACAGCACCCCGCGTACCGGTGTCCCGCGTACCGGCGTCCCGCACCACTCGGGGCGTCCCGCCGTTCCCCCCGTCGTCCCCCTCACCCTCGGAGTCGAGGAGGAGTTCCTGCTCGTCGACGCCCGCACCTTCCGGGTGGTCCCCGCCGCCCCCCTCGTCCTCGCCACGGCCGCCGGGCTGCCGGGCGAGCTGCACCCCGAGGGCACCCGCTACCAGGTGGAGCTGTCCACTCCGATCGCGCACTCGGCGGCCGCGCTGCGCAAGGAGATCGCCGCCCTGCGCCGCACCCTCGCGCGGGCGGCCCGCGCCCACGGCTGCCGGCTGCTGGCCTCGCCCTCGCCGGTCGTGGCCGTGGAGGGGCCGCTGCACCTGACCGACGACACCCCGCGCCAGCGCGAGCAGCACCGCCGCTTCGGCTCGCTCACCGAGACCCTGGTCAGCTGCGGCCGTCACATCCACATCGGCACGCTCGACGTGGACACGGCCGTGGCCGTCTCTAACCGGGTCCGGCCGTGGCTGCCCACGCTGATCGCACTGGCCGCCAACTCGCCGTACTGGGACGGCCGCGACACCGGCCACGCGAGCTGGCGGGCGATGGCCTGGGCGGGCTGGCCCTCGGCGGGGCTGCCCCCGCACTACACCTCCGCCGCGCACTTCCGGCGCTCGGTGCAGACCCTGCTCGACTCCGGAGCGGCCCTCGACACCAAGATGGTCTACTGGGACCTCCGCCCGTCGGGGCACTGGCCGACGCTGGAGATCCGGGCGCCGGACATGTCCCCGGACATCGACACGGCCGTCCTCCAGGCCGAGCTGGCCCGGGCCCTGGTGGCCACGGCCCTGCGGGAGATCGCGGAGCGGCGCCCCGAGCCGGCGCTGCGGGACGACGTACTGCGCCTGGCGCGCTGGCGGGCGGCCCACGACGGGCTGGAGGGCTTCGGCCTCGACCCCTTCTCGGGCGCGGAGCTCCCCGCGGCCGACCTCGCGGAGGCCCTGCTGGACCTGGTCGCCCCGGAACTGGCGGCCGTGGGCGATCTGGACCACGCGGCGAAGACCCTGGCGGGCCTGCTGCGCGACGGCTCCGGCGCCCACCGCCAGCGCGCGGCCTTCGCCCGCCGCCAGGACCTGACGGACGTACTGCGGCACCTGGCCGACGAGACGGAGAACTTCTAGCCGCACCCCCGGCGGCGCGGGCGGGGCGGCGCGGGGCGGGGGCGGTCGGGCGGCCCGGGCGCACGACCCGTCCGCACCCGCCCGGTCCCGCCCGGCCCTGCCGGGGTGCTCCGTGCGCGCGCGGCCCCCGCGTCGCGTGCGGCGGGCCGCCGCCGTCCGGTTGACCGCCGGGCGCGTCAGCCCCTCCCGCCCCCGGGCCGCTGGGACCATGCCCGAATGGCTTCCCGGGTAGGCACCACCGAAGGTGCGGCGAAGGCGCGCACCGTCCTGCTGACGCTCGCGTCCGGTCAGTTCCTGATGGCGCTCGACAGCTCCGTCATGAACGTCTCCATCGCCACGGTGGCCGAGGACGTGGGCACGACCGTGACGGGCGTCCAGGGAGCGATCACCGCGTACACCCTCGTGATGGCCATGTTCATGATTCCCGGCGGCAAGGTCGGGGCACTGATCGGCCGCAAGCGTGCCTTCGTGATCGGCTGCTGCGTCTACGGAGTCGGCTCCCTCACCACGGCGTTCGCGCCGAACCTGCCCGTGCTGCTGCTGGGCTGGGCGTTCCTGGAGGGACTGGGAGCGGCCCTCATCCTGCCCGCCATCGTGGCGCTCGTCGCCGGCAACTTCTCCGTCGAACGCCGACCCGCCGCCTACGGACTCGTCGTGGCGGCGGGGGCCGTGGCGATCGCGGTCGGGCCCCTCGTCGGCGGTGTCGCCACGACGTACTTCTCGTGGCGGTGGGTCTTCGCCGGCGAGGTCGTGGTGGTGCTGGGCATCCTCCTGCTCGCGCGTCGCATCGCGGACGCCCCGCCCGGTGAGCGCCGGGGCATCGACTACACGGGCGCCGTCCTCTCCTCCGCCGGGCTCGGGGCCTTCGTCTACGGCGTGCTCCGGTCCGGCGAATGGGGCTTCTTCCAGCCCAAGCCCGGCGCGCCCTCGTGGATCGGGGTCTCCCTGACGACGTGGCTGATGCTGACGGGCCTGCTGCTGATCTGGCTCTTCCTCCGCTGGGAGGCCAGGGTCGTCGTACGGGGCGGGGACCCCCTCGTCGACCCCGGCATGCTGCGGAACAAGCAGCTCACCGGCGGCCTGACGATGTTCTTCTTCCAGTACCTCGTCCAGATGGGCGTGTTCTTCGTCGTCCCGCTCTACCTGTCCGTCGCCCTGGGCCTGTCGGCCCTGGAGACCGGTGCCCGCCTCCTGCCCCTCTCGGTGAGCCTGCTGGCGGCCGCGACCCTGATCCCGCGGTTCCTCCCGGACGTCTCGCCGCGGCGGGTGGTGCGGCTCGGAATCCTCGCGCTGCTCGCGGGCGCGGTGGTCCTGATGGCCGCGCTCGACGCGGACGCCGGCGCGGAGGCCGTCACCGTCCCGCTCCTGCTGATCGGGCTGGGCATGGGCGCGCTGGCGTCCCAGCTCGGGTCGGTCACCGTGTCCGCGGTGCCGCAGGCCCAGAGCGCGGAGGTCGGCGGCGTCCAGAACGCCGTGACCAACCTCGGCGCTTCGATCGGCACTGCGCTCGCCGGATCGATGATGATCGCCGTGCTCACCTCTTCCTTCCTGACCAACGTCGAGGCGAATCCGGCGGTCCCGGAGAGCGTCAAGAGCCAGACGGGCGTCCAGCTCCAGAGCGGCGCGCCCTTCCTGTCCGACGCCCAGCTCGACACCGCCCTCGCCGAGGCCGGCACGAGCCCGGAGGTGTCCCGGGCGGCACTGGACGCCAACGCCGACGCGCGGCTCGACGGCCTGCGCGCGGCCCTCGGCATCCTGGCCCTCGCCGCGCTCCTCGCCCTGTTCTTCACCCAGCGGATCCCGACGACGCAGCCCCGCTCGGACGAGCCGTAGCCCTCCGGCCCGCCTGATGGCACGACAGACCCCGGACACGCCAAAGCCGCAGGCGCGATCGTTTCTGCACCTGCGGCTTGCTGTGGGGCGGGTGGGACTCGAACCCACGGCCGACGGATTATGAGTCCGCTGCTCTAACCGGCTGAGCTACCGCCCCTTCACGGCGTGGCGCGTACACATGTGCGCGCCGTCTGCCGCAGCATAGCCGCTCATACGATCTCCTGCCTCGGATGCCTCGCATGATCGGCTTCGCCTGCTCAGAGAGACCGCGCTGAGGGCTGCCCGGTTCCAGAAGAGGGCAAAAAAGAAGAGGACCCCACCCGGGGCCCTCTTCTTCCATGCTCCCCCGACTGGACTCGAACCAGTAACCCTCCGGTTAACAGCCGAATGCTCTGCCAATTGAGCTACAGGGGACCGCGCTCCCCCGACTGGACTCGAACCAGTAACCTGCCGATTAACAGTCGGCTGCTCTGCCAATTGAGCTACAGGGGATTGCTGCGGTGCATCGAACAGCCCACCTCCGGCCTTGCCGGGGGGCGACCGTCCGTTGCGAGACATAGATTAGCGCAAGCAGGGGGGTGCTCCGCCAATCGGTATCGCCAGCGGGCCGGGCTCCCCACGACGAAGGGTGGCAGGCATGCGGTACAAGGTCACGTTCGTGGTCGGACTGGCCCTGGGTTACGTGCTCGGGACGAGGGCCGGGCGCGAGCGGTACGAGCAGCTGAAGAAGTCCGCGAGGGAAGTGGCGCAGCACCCGGTGGTGCGCAACGCCGCCGAGACCGCCGGGCACAACGGCCGCGAGTTCGCCGGGAAGGCCTTCACCGCGGTGAGCCAGAAGGTCGGCGACGCCGTGCCGCAGGGCCTGTCCGAGCGGGTGCGCGGACTGCGCGACCGGGTCGGCGGCGGCGCCGAGGACGACTGGGGCACCAGCAACACCTGATCCCGCCGCGGGACCCGCGGGGACCCCGGAGGTTCCCGCGGGCCCTCCGGGGTCCCCGCGGCGGTGGAGTCCGGCCGCGCGTGCGGCAGAATCCTCCGCATGGGGATAGTCGCCGGGCTGGACAGCTCTTCCACCTTCACTCGTATCGTCGTCTGCGATGCCGATACGGGCGCCGTACTGCGCCAGGGGTACGCACCCCATCCACAGCCCACGGGCGAACCCGACGGCGCGAACCCCCACGAGACCGATCCGCAGGCCTGGCTGCTCTCGCTCGGCGAGGCCGCCGGCGGCGGGCTCCTCGAAGGCGTGCAGGCCATAGGGGTCTCCGCACAGCAGCACGGTCTGCTGCCGCTGGACGCGCAGGGCGGTCTCGTACGCTCCGCCCTGGTCGGCAACGACAAGCGCGGCCAGGTCGCCGCGGCCGACCTCATCGACTCGCTCGGCGGCCGCCAGGCCTGGTCCGAGGCGGTGGGCGCGGTCCCGCACGCCGCGCAGCCGATAGCCAAGCTGGCCTGGCTGGCCCGTACCGATCCCGACGCCGCCCGCCGGGTGGCCGTGCTGATGTCCCCGCACGACTGGCTGGTCTGGCAGCTGCTGGGCCGGCCGGTCCGGCGGACCACCGACCGGGGCGGCGCCTCCGGGACCGGGTACTGGTCGGCGGCCACCGGTTCGTGGCGCCCCGACCTCGTCGATCTGGCGCTCGGGCACCAGGCGCTGCTGCCCGAGGTGCTCGGCCCGTCCGATGCCGCCGGGACCACGCCCGAGGGGCTGCTGATCTCCGCGGGCACCGGCGAGACGATGGCCGCCGCGCTGGGGCTCGGCCTCGCCCCCGGCGACGCCGTGGTCTCCCTCGGCGCCTCCGGCTCGGTGATGGCCGTGCACCGCGAGGCGCTGTCGGAGCCGGGCGGTCTGATCACCTCCCTGGCCGACGCCAGCGGCCTGCACCTGCCGGTGGTGAACACCTCCAATGCCGTACGGGCCCTGCGCGGCACGGCGGAGCTGCTCGGCACCGACCTGGAGGGGCTCTCCGCGCTGGCGATGAAGTCGACGCCGGGCGCGCACGGGCTCGTGCTCCTGCCGTACCTGGAGGGTGAGCGGACGCCGAACCTGCCGCACACCGCCGGAACCCTGTCCGGGCTCCGCCGGGACTCGATGAAGCCGGAGCACCTGGCCAGGGCCTCCTTCGAGGGCATGCTGTGCGGGCTCGTGGACGCCCTCGACGTGCTGCGCTCGCGCGGTGTCGAGATCCGCCGGGTGTTCCTGCTCGGCGCGGCGGCCGAGCTGCCCGCCGTGCAGGCCTTCGCGCCGGGCCTGTTCGGGACGCAGGTCGTGGTCCCCGCGCCGGCCGACTACGCGGCGCTGGGCGCGGCCCGCCAGGCGGCCTGGGCGCTCGGCGCGGCGCAGGGCACGCTGGCCCCGCACACCCCGCCGGTCTGGCCGTCCCCGGCCGCGGAGGTCTTCGAACCGGACGAGGAGCTCCCGGCGTGGCGGGCCGTGCGGCAGCAGTACACCGCGACGCGGGAGCAGATCCACCCGGGCGCGTTCGCGTAGGGCGCACCGTACGGAACCGGAGTCCCCGAGCCCGCCTGCTGCCGCGGGACGGGCCCGGGCCACGGGCGCGGGGCCGCCTACTCCTTTTGACCGGGCTTTGCGAAATCCGGTGGGGATCGGGCCGCCGGTTGGCCCAAGATGGGGTGAACCCCCCTCGATCTTGCCGACCGGAGCCTGCGCGTGCTCATACGACTTCTGCGGACCCATCTGGGTCCGTACCGGAAACCCATCGCTCTGCTGGTCCTGCTCCAGCTGCTGCAGACCAGCGCGAGCCTCTACCTGCCGACCCTGAACGCGGACATCATCGACAACGGTGTCGTCAACGGGGACACCGGCTACATCCTGCGCTTCGGCGCCCTGATGCTGGCCGTCTCCCTCGTCCAGCTCGTCTGCAACGTCGGCGCCGTCTACTACGGCGCCCGTACCGCGGCCGCCTTCGGCCGCGACGTCCGCGCCGCGATCTTCGACCGGGTGCAGAGCTTCTCCGCGCGGGAACTCGGCCAGTTCGGCGCCCCGTCCCTGATCACCCGTACGACCAATGACGTCCAGCAGGTCCAGATGCTGGTGCTGATGACCTTCACGCTGATGGTCTCGGCGCCGATCATGTGCGTCGGCGGCATCGCCATGGCGCTCTCCCTCGACGTGAAGCTCTCCGGGGTCCTGCTCGCCGTGGTCCCCGTGCTCGGTCTGTCGGTCGGCGCGATCGTCTTCCGCACGCGGCCGCTGTTCCGGCAGATGCAGGAGCGCCTGGACACGGTGAACCGGGTGCTGCGCGAGCAGATCACCGGCAACCGCGTGATCCGCGCCTTCGTCCGCGACGACTACGAGAAGGAGCGCTTCCGGGAGGCCAACGCCGACCTGACCGGCGTCTCGCTGGCCGCCGGCAAGCTGCTGGCGCTGATGTTCCCCACGGTCATCGTGGTCGTGAACATCTCCAGCGTCGCGGTCATCTGGTTCGGCGCGATGCGCGTCGACAGCGGCGGCATGGAGATCGGCCAGCTGACGGCGTTCCTCGCCTACCTGATGCAGATCGTCATGTCCGTGATGATGGCCACCTTCATGTTCATGATGGTGCCCCGCGCCGAAGTCTGCGCCGAGCGCATCCAGGAGGTCCTGGACACCGAGTCCAGCGTCGTCCCGCCCGTCGACCCGGTGCGCGAGCTCGCCCGGCACGGGCAGCTCGAACTGCGCGGCGCCGACTTCCGCTACCCGGGCGCCGAGGTGCCCGTGCTGCGAGGGGTGGACCTGGTGGCGCGGCCCGGCGAGATCACCGCGGTGATCGGCTCCACCGGCAGCGGAAAGTCCACGCTGCTGGGGCTGGTCCCCCGGCTGTTCGACGCGACAGGCGGCGAGGTGCTCGTCGACGGGGAGGACGTACGGCGGCTCGATCCGGACCTGCTGGCCAGGACGGTCGGCATGGTCCCGCAGAGGCCGTACCTGTTCTCCGGAACGGTGGCCTCCAACCTTCGGTACGGGCGCCCCGACGCAACCGACGAGGAGCTGTGGCGGGCCCTGGAGGTCGCGCAGGCCAAGGACTTCGTGTCGGAGCTGGAGGGCGGCCTGGAGGCTCCGGTCGCCCAGGGCGGAACCAACGTCTCCGGCGGCCAGCGCCAGCGTCTGGCCATCGCCCGCACCCTGGTGCAGCGGCCGGAGATCTACCTGTTCGACGACTCGTTCTCGGCGCTCGACTACGCCACGGACGCGGCCCTGCGCGCGGCGCTCGCCCGGGAGACGCAGGACGCGACCGTGGTCATCGTCGCCCAGCGGGTCTCCACGATCCGCGACGCCGACCGGATCGTCGTCCTGGACGAGGGCCAGGTGGTGGGCGAGGGGCGGCACCACGAACTGATGGCCGGCAACGAGACCTACCGGGAGATCGTGCTCTCCCAGCTGACGGAGGCGGAGGCCGCATGAGCGGGCCCGGAGGACGGATGATGATGGGGCCGGCCCAGCGGTCCATGGACTTCAAGGGCTCGGGCAAGCGCCTGCTGGGCCAGCTCGCGCAGGACCGGGCCAAGCTGTGGGGCATGGTCGGCGCGGTCGTCGGCAGCGTCGGCTGTGCGGTCGTCGGGCCGAAGATCCTCGGCGACGCCACCGACCTGGTGTTCGCGGGAATCGTGGGGCGGCAGATGCCGTCCGGGATCACCAAGGAACAGGCCCTGGAGCGGATGCGGGCCGACGGGCAGGGCGGCATGGCCGACATGCTGTCCGGCACCGCCTTCACCCCCGGCGAGGGCATCGACTTCGGTGCGGTCGGCGTCGTGGCGATCTGGGCGCTGGTGGTGTTCACCCTGGCCGGCCTGCTGATGCTGGTCGCGACGCGGCTGTCGAACCACGTCATGAACGGCACCGTGTACCGGCTGCGCGAGGAGCTCCAGGCGAAGCTGTCGCGGCTGCCGCTGTCGTACTTCGACCAGCAGAAGCGCGGCGAGGTGCTCAGCCGCGCCACCAACGACATCGACAACATAGGTCAGACGCTCCAGCAGACGATGGGGCAGCTGCTCAACTCGCTGCTGACCATCGTGGGCGTGCTCGCGATGATGTTCTGGATCTCGCCGCTGCTGGCGCTGGTCGCGCTGGGGACCGTGCCGGTCTCGATCTTCGTCGCGGCGAAGATCGGCAAGAAGTCGCAGCCGCAGTTCGTGGCGCAGTGGAAGACCACGGGCACGCTCAACGCCCACGTCGAGGAGATGTACTCGGGCCACACGCTGGTCAAGGTCTTCGGCCGGCAGAAGGAGTCGGCGGCGCTGTTCGCCGAGCAGAACGAGGAGCTGTACCGGGCCACGTTCAAGGCGCAGCTGGTCAGCGGGATCATGCAGCCGGTGATGTTCTTCATCTCGAACATCAACTACGTGCTGATCGCGGTCGTCGGCGGTCTGCGGGTGGCCTCGGGCACCCTGTCGATCGGCGACGTGCAGGCCTTCATCCAGTACTCGCGCCAGTTCTCGATGCCGCTGACGCAGGTCGCCTCGATGGCGAACCTGGTGCAGTCGGGCGTCGCTTCGGCGGAGCGGGTGTACGAGCTGCTCGACGCGCAGGAGCAGGAGGCCGACGCGGTGGTGCCGGAGCGGCCGGAGCGGCTGCGCGGGCAGGTCACGCTCGACAAGGTGGCCTTCCGCTACGAGCCGGACAAGCCGCTGATCGAGAACCTCTCGCTGACGGTCGAGCCGGGTCACACGGTCGCGATCGTCGGCCCGACGGGCGCCGGCAAGACCACGCTGGTCAATCTGCTGATGCGGTTCTACGAGGTCACGGGCGGCGAGATCGCGCTCGACGGCGTGGACATAGCGAAGATGACCCGCGAGGAACTGCGCGGTGGCATCGGCATGGTGCTCCAGGACACCTGGCTGTTCGGCGGGACCATCGCGGACAACATCGCGTACGGCGCCTCGCGCGAGGTCACCCGGAGCGAGATCGAGGAGGCGGCGAAGGCGGCCCACGCGGACCGCTTCATCCGCACCCTGCCGGAGGGCTACGACACCCAGCTGGACGACGAGGGGGCGGGGGTCAGCGCCGGCGAGAAGCAGCTGATCACCATCGCCCGGGCGTTCCTGTCCGACCCGGTGATCCTGGTGCTGGACGAGGCGACGAGCTCGGTGGACACCCGGACCGAGGTGCTGATCCAGAAGGCGATGTCCCGCCTCGCGCACGGCCGTACGTCCTTCGTGATCGCGCACCGGCTGTCCACGATCCGCGACGCGGACGTGATCCTGGTGATGGAGAGCGGCTCGATCGTGGAACAGGGCACGCACGAGGAGCTGCTGGCGTCGGACGGGGCCTACGCGCGGCTGTACGCGGCGCAGTTCGCGCAGGCGGTCGCCGAGGTCGACTAGCGGAGGTCGACTGGCGGGGGTCGACTGGCCGAGGTCGACTGGCCGAGGTCGACTGGCGGAGGCCGCCCCGTCGCGGCCGCCCGTCCACGCGACCGGCCGGCCCGCCCGCCCACTGCGGCGGGGGGGCGGCCGGTCGCGGATCAGTCCAGGTAGCCGCGGAGCTGGTCGGCGAAGGCGTGGTCGCGGAGCTTGTTGAGGGTCTTCGACTCGATCTGGCGGATCCGCTCGCGCGTCACGCCGAAGATCCGCCCGATCTCCTCCAGCGTGCGGGGGCGGCCGTCGGCGAGCCCGTACCGCAGCTGGACGACCTTGCGCTCGCGCTCGCCGAGGGTGGAGAGCACGGCTTCGAGGTGCTCGCGCAGCAGGAAGAACGCGGCGGACTCCACGGGAGAGGCCGCGTCGCCGTCCTCGATCAGGTCGCCGAGGGCGACGTCGTCCTCCTCCCCCACCGGGGAGTGCAGGGAGATCGGCTCCTGGGCGAGGCGCAGCACCTCCATGACCCGCTCGGGGGTCAGTTCCAGGTGGGCGGCGACCTCTTCGGCGGTGGGCTCGTACCCGCGTTCCTGGAGCATGCGGCGCTGGACGCGGACGACCCGGTTGATCAGCTCCACGACGTGGACCGGTACGCGGATGGTGCGGGCCTGGTCGGCGAGGGCCCGGGACATCGCCTGGCGGATCCACCAGGTGGCGTAGGTGGAGAACTTGTAGCCGCGGGCGTAGTCGAACTTCTCGACGGCCCGGATCAGTCCGAGGTTCCCCTCCTGCACGAGGTCGAGCATCGTGAGCCCGCGGCCCACGTACCGCTTCGCGACGGAGACGACGAGCCGCAGGTTCGACTCGATGAGGCGGCGCTTGGCCATCCGGCCCATGACGACGAGCTTGTCGAGGTCGAGGGCGAGCCGGGAGTCGAGGTCCGGGGTGCTGCCCAGCTTCTCCTCGGCGAACAGCCCGGCTTCCACGCGCCGGGCGAGGTCGACCTCCTCGGCGGCGGTGAGGAGCGGGATCCTGCCTATCTCGCGCAGGTACTGCCGGAACAGATCGGCGGAGGGGCCGGCCGCGCTGTTGGCCTCGCTGCCGCTGCCGGTGCGCCGGCGCGGGGCCGGTACCGGCTCGTGCAGCTCCGGTACGTGCAGCTCCGGTACGTCGGGCTCCTCGGCGGCCTCGTCCGGCGCTCCGTCCAGGGCCTCGTCCGCTGCTCCGTCCACGGCGTCGGCCTCCGCCTCGGCCTCGTCGGCCTCCGAGGACTCGCTCACGTTCACGGTCAAGGGCTGGGTCTGCACGGGGGCGGCCTCCAGGGCTCCGAGGACGGGGGCACCGCACCTCAGTGTGGCGTACGGCACATCACCGCCACGAGGGGCGTGCGAGCACTTTCTGGGTCCGGTACGTGACCGATGGTTACCCCCCGGCGACAACCCCGATGCGGATCGGACTCATGTCCGAGAAGATCGTTTCCGTATCGGTGTACGAAACCGACGTGACGGTGCGATGCGCCGACCCGGCGGCGCCGGCCCGCCTTGAAACCTGGTCCGGAGCAAGGGAGTTGAAGGTCGCGCACATCGTCCCGGCGCGGGGCCGGTTGCTGTCGCAGCCGATGCCGGCCGGTCGTGCGGCCGGACGGTCAGGCCGGTTCGACGCGGACGGCGCAGACCTTGAACTCGGGCATCCGGGAGACGGGGTCCAGGGCCGGGTTGGTGAGGGTGTTGGCGCGGCCCTCCCCGGGCCAGTGGAACGGCATGAAGACGGTGTCCGCACGGATGGTGTCGGTGATGCGCGCCGGGGCCACCGCGCGGCCGCGGCGCGAGGTCACCGCCAGCGGTGTGCCCTCGGCGACGCCGAGGCGGGCCGCGAGGCGGGGGTGCAGCTCGACGAAGGGGCCGGGGGCGGCGGCGTTGAGCTCGTCGACCCGGCGGGTCTGGGCACCGGACTGGTACTGGGAGACCACCCGGCCGGTGGTGAGGAAGAGCGGGTACCGGGCGTCGGGGACCTCGGCGGCGTCGCGGTGGGAGACGGGGACGAAGCGGGCCCGGCCGTCGTCCGTGGCGAAGGCGTCGAGGAAGAGGCGCGGCGTGCCGGGGGCGCCTTCGGGGCAGGGCCAGAAGACCCCCTGCTCGGCCTCGATCCGGGCGTAGCTGATGCCCGAGTAGTCGGCGGGGCCGCCCGCCGAGGCGCGGCGCAGTTCGTCGAAGACCTCCTCGGGGGCGGTGGGGAAGCCCTTCTCGACGCCGAGCCGGGAGGCCAGGCCGTGCAGGACCTCCAGATCGGTGCGGACCCCGGGCGGCGGGGTCAGGGCGCGGCGGCGGAGCAGGACGCGGCCCTCCAGGCTGGTGGTGGTGCCGGTCTCCTCCGCCCACTGGGTGACCGGGAGGACCACGTCGGCGAGGGCGGCCGTCTCGGAGAGGACCACGTCGGCGACGGCGAGGAAGTCCAGGGAGCGGATGCGGTCCTCGACGTGGGCGGCGCGGGGGGCGGAGACCACGGGGTTGGAGCCCATGAGGAGCAGGGCCTTCACGTCGGTGCCGAGGGCGTCGAGGAGTTCGTAGGCGCTGCGGCCGGGGCCGGGGAGGCTGTCGGGGTCGACGCCCCAGACACCCGCGACGTGGGCGCGCGCCGCCGGATCGGTGAGCTTGCGGTAGCCGGGGAGCTGGTCGGCCTTCTGGCCGTGCTCGCGGCCGCCCTGGCCGTTGCCCTGGCCGGTGAGGCAGCCGTATCCGGACAGCGGGCGGCCGGCCCGGCCGGTGGCCAGGCACAGGTTGATCCAGGCCCCGACCGTGTCGGTGCCCTTGGACTGCTGTTCCGGGCCCCGGGCCGTGAGGACCATGGCGGAGGGGGGCGCGCAGAACATGGCCGCCGCCTCGCGGAGCTTCGGGACGGGGACGCCCGTGACGCGTTCGACGTGCTCGGGCCAGTGCGCCATCACGGCGGCGCGGGCCTCCTCCCAGCCGGTGGTGCGGGCGGCGATGAACGCCTCGTCCGTACGGCCCTCCGCGACGACCAGGTGCAGCAGGCCCAGCGCCAGCGCGAGGTCGGTCCCCGGGCGGGGCGCCAGGTGGAGGTCGGCCTGCTCGGCGGTGCGCGTGCGGCGGGGGTCGACGACGATCAGGGTGCCGCCGTTCTCCTTGAGTTCGGTGAGGTAGCGGAGCGCCGGGGGCATGGTCTCGGCCAGGTTGGAGCCGACGAGGATCACGCAGCCGGTGCGCGGCACGTCCTCCAGCGGGAAGGGCAGGCCGCGGTCGAGGCCGAAGGCCCGCTGGTGGGCGGCGGCCGCGGAGGACATGCAGAAGCGGCCGTTGTAGTCGATCTGCGAGGTGCGCAGGGCGACGCGCGCGAACTTGCCGAGCGCGTACGCCTTCTCGTTGGTGAGCCCGCCCCCGCCGAACACCCCGACCGCGTCGCGGCCGTGGGTCCGGCGGGTGCGGGCCAGACCCTCGGCGACGGTGCCGAGGGCCTCCTCCCAGGTGGCCGGTTCCAGCCGCCCGGCGTGGGTGCGGACGAGCGGCTCGGTCAGGCGCACCCGGGAGGACAGCACGGCGGGGGCGGTGCGGCCCTTGCCGCACAGCGCTCCCCGGTTGACCGGGAAGTCCGCCCGCTCCTCGACCGCCACGCCCGCGCCGCCGGGCTCGGGACGGAGGTTCATCCCGCACTGGAGGGCGCAGTACGGGCAGTGCGTGGCGGTGACGGACGATTCCGGGGGGTGCATGCCCTCCACCCTGCGTCGGCGGTGTTACACGGACCCCCGCCCCCGGTTACACCTCCCGTACGGCCGCCTCAGCGCGGTCCGCCGGGCGCGGTGAGGCCCGGCGCACCGGGGGCCGGTCGAGGACCTCGACGTACAGGATCCGGCCGTGGACGACGTCGAGGTTCAGGTACCCGGAGCCCGGGAAGAGGCACACGGTGCGGTGGCCCGGGCCGAAGGGCACGCCCGGCTCGCGGGTTTCGGTATGGAAGCTCTGGCAGAAGTCGTCCCCGCAGCCGCAGTCCCGGACCAGGCGCAGGTCGTGGGCGCATATGGCGAGGTCGTGCTCCCCCTCTTCCTCCAGGAGCCGCACGAGTTCGGCGGCCAGTCCGGGAAGGACCTCCCGGACCAGGGGTGCGTCATGATCGTTCACGGTCGGACGGTAGCGCCGTGCCCCGGCCGGGGCACGCGGATTTCCGCCCGGGGGTCCCCGGGGAACCGGACTGGCGCGTGGGGCGGCGCCGGGCGGGCGCTTGGGGCGCCGGGGAGCGGCGTCGGCCGCGCCGGCTACTGGCCCGTCAGGTACTTCACGGTCAGGCCCGCCGTCCAGCCGCCGTCCACGGCGAGTTCGGCGCCCGTCATGTACCCGGCGGCGTCCGAGAGCAGGAACGCGACCGCCGCCGCGACCTCCTCGGGGACGCCGACGCGGCCCATCGGGGCTCCGGGGTAGTTGCCCTCGCCGGCCTGGATGCCGACCGGTGCGGTCATCGGGGTCAGGGTCATGCCGGGGTGGACGGAGTTCACGCGGATCCGCGCCTCGGCGAGCTCGACCGCGCCGATCTTCGACAGCCCGCGCACGGCCCACTTGGAGGCCCCGTACCCGGCGGTGAGCGCGAGGCCGGTCAGCCCGGCGGCGGAGGAGATGTTGACGATGGACCCGCCGCCCCCGGCCCGCAGGAGCGGAATCGCGGCCTTGATGCCGATGAACACGCCGACCAGGTTGACCTCGACGACCCGGCGGAAGTGCTCGACGCTCTCGTGCTCCAGGAACTGGCCGGTGGATATCCCGGCGTTGTTCACGAGCCCGTCGATGCGGCCGAACTCGGCCACCGCGCGGTCGAGCGCCGCCTGCCAGTCGGCCTCGCTGGTGACGTCGTGGCGGACGAACCGGGCCGCGTCTCCGAGCTTCGCGGCGGTCTCCGCGCCCTCCGGCTCCAGCACGTCGGTGATCAGCACCCGGCCCCCGCCGTCCACGACGTCCCGTGCGATCGCGGCGCCCAGGCCGCGGGCTCCGCCGGTGACGACGACGACCTTGCCGCTCAGATCCACAACAGCCACGGTTCCACCCCTGATGCTCGAACAGACGAACCGGCATATGCCTAATCGGCATAGCCCGACGCGCGTCAGTCTGCCAGAGCGGCCAGGGCCCGCGACACCCCCGGCTCCTTCGGCCCGAGGAAGCGCGGCTCCGGCTTGAAGGCCGCGTCCAGGGCCGCCTTGCCCGCCGCGAAGACCTCGCGGGTGCCGCCGTAGTACCAGGTGGAGTCGTGCTCGTCGTCGACCCCCACCCCATAGGAATCCACGCCCGCGGCCTCGCACAGGGCCACGGCCCTGCGTATGTGGAAGCCCTGGCTGATCAGCACGGCCCGCTCGACCCCGAATATCTCCTTGGCCCGGACGCACGAGTCCCAGGTGTCGAAGCCGGCGAAATCGCTCACGATCCGGTCGCCCGGCACCCCCTTCCCGGTCAGGTACGTGCGCATCGCGCCGGGCTCGTCGTACTCGGTGCGGCTGTTGTCCCCCGTGATCAGGACGACCTTGACCCGGCCCGCCCGGTACAGCTCGGCGGCCGCGTCCAGCCGGTTGGCCAGGTAGGGGGTGGGCTGCCCGTTCCACAGGCCCGCCCCGAAGACCACCGCCACCTCTGCGGCCGGAGCGTCCGCCGTGCTCCGCAGCCGGTCGGCCGCCGTCGCGTGCGTCCACGCCGAGGGCAGCAGGGCCAGCACGCACCCCGCCATCACGGTCTGGACCGCCCGGCGGCGCGCCCCGACCCCGCGCGGCAGCCGCACCGCGGCCAGCCGTCCCGCCAGCGCCCGCACCGCCCCCGCCGACCGTCCCGCCACCGCCCGCACCCGCACCCGCACCCAGCCCGGCATTCCCATGACCGTTCCCCCCTTGCACTCAACGCCGTTCGCACGGATTGACGAACCGCCCCGGCGCCCAGTTCCACGACCTCCACCTTTCACCCGTACGAATGAGCGAGTGAGCAGCCGGAAAAGAGCCGACACCCCGGCGCAACGCACCGGCAACCTCCGGCGCGCAGGATCGGTTCATGACGGAGCCGGTGCACCCTCCCGACACCCCGCCCCTCCCCTTCGGCAGCGCCGCCGAGCTGCTCACCCGGATCACCGCCCAACTCGGCACGCAGCTCAGCGGGCTGTGCCCGCCGCGCGCCCGTCACCCCGGAGCCCACCCATGCAGCACGAACAGCACCAGCAGCACGAGCCGTACGGGCGGTCCGCCCGGCGCCCCGCCCTCGTCGCCGTGGCCCACGGCAGCCGCGACCCGCGCGCCCCGCGCGCCGTCGAAGCCCTCCTCGACCGGGTCCGCGAGCTCCGCCCGCGCCTCGACGTACGGCTCGGGCACCTGGAGCTGAACGCCCCGCTGCTCGCCGACACCCTGGACGCGCTCTCCGACCACGCCGCCGGCGAGGCCGGCGAGGCCGCCGGCGCCCCCGGCGGGGCGGTGCTCGTCCCGCTGCTCCTCGGACGCGGGTACCACGTCAAACGGGACCTCCCCGCGGCCGCCGACCGCGCCGCCCGCCTCCGGGTCCGCGTCGCCGCCCCCCTCGGCCCGCACCCGCTGCTCGTCGAGGCCCTCCGCGACCGGCTCCGGGAAGCCGGCTGGACCCCCGGCACGGCCGTCGTGCTGGCCGCCGCCGGATCGCGCGACCCCGACGCGGCCGCCGACACCCGCGCGTCCGCCGCCCTGCTCTCCGAGCGCCTCGGCGGGGTCGCCGTCGTCGCGGCCTACGCCTCCGCCGCCTCCCCCACCGTCCCCGAGGCGGTGCGCGCCCTCGCCGCCCGCGGCCACCACCGGCCCGCGATCGCCTCGTACTTCACCGCCCCCGGCCATTTCGCGACCCGCAGCGCCGCCGCCGCTCCCGGCCCGGCCGCCGCCCCGCTCGGCGCCCACCCGGCCCTGGCCCGGCTCGTCCTCCAGCGCTACGACGAGGCCCTCGCCCGGCGGGGGACCCGCCTCCAGCTGGCCTCCGCGTAAGGATCCGGCGCGGTCCGCGCGGGGACCGCGTCCGGTCGTATTGCTCGGATTGTCGGCTCTCCGGTTAACGTCTGACCATGGAAGGCACCGCGCATGCTCCCACAGACCCGACCGACCCCCGCGAGCCCTACGACCCCGCCGCCACCGAGCGCTGGGCCACCGAGCCCGACAAGCGGCCCGGCCGGACCGCCTTCCAGCGCGACCGCGCCCGCGTGCTGCACTCCGCCGCGCTGCGCCGGCTCGCCGGGAAGACGCAGGTCGTCACCCCCGGCACCCGCTCGTACGACTGGGACGCGAGCCCCCGCACCCGCCTGACGCACTCGCTGGAGTGCGCCCAGGTCGGCCGGGAGCTCGGCGCGGCACTGGGCTGCGACCCCGACCTCGTCGAAGCCGCCTGCCTCTCCCACGACATGGGCCACCCGCCCTTCGGCCACAACGGCGAGGAGGCGCTCAACGAGTTCGCCAAGGACTGCGGCGGCTTCGAGGGCAACGCCCAGTCCCTGCGCCTGCTGACCCGCCTGGAGCCCAAGCGGTTCGTGCCCGACGCGGACGGCGAGCTCGTCAGCGTCGGCCTCAACCTCACCCGGGCCTGCCTGGACGCCGCCACCAAGTACCCGTGGGCCCGCGGCGACCACCCCACCGACCCCGGCTCGGTGAAGTTCGGCGCGTACGAGGACGACCTGCCGGTCTTCGAGTGGCTGCGCCTCGGCGCGCCCGCCGACCGCAAGTGCTTCGAGGCGCAGGTGATGGACTGGGCGGACGACGTCGCCTACTCGGTGCACGACTTCGAGGACGGCCTGCACGCCGGCCACCTCGACCCGAACCTGCTGCACGCCGAGCCCGAGCGGGCCGCGATCTGGCGGGTGGCCATCGGCCGGTACGTCCCGGCCGACACCGGGCCCGAGGAGCTGCGCGAGGCCCTGGACCGGCTGATGGAGCAGGAGTGGTGGCCGCACGGGTACGACGGCTCGGCCGTGGCCCAGGCCCGGCTGAAGGACGCCACGAGCCAGCTCATCGGCCGGTTCTGCCAGGCCGCCGAGGCGGCCACCCGCGAGGCGTACGGCCCGGGACGCCTCACCCGGTACGCGGCCGGGCTGGTGGTCCCGCGCGAGGCGCGCAACGAGTGCGCGGTCCTCAAGGCGGTCGCCGACCTGTACGTGATGCAGCGCGACGAGCAGGAGCGGATCCGGGCCGATCAGCGCGTCGTCCTGGCCGAACTCGCCGAGGCGCTGAGCCGGCGCGCCCCCGACGGACTCGACCCGCAGTTCCGGGCCATCTTCGACGCGGCCCCGGACGACCGGGCGAGGAAACGCGCGGTCGTCGACCAGATCGCGTGCCTCACGGACGCGGCGGCCCGCTCCCTGCACGCCCGTCTCACCGGACGCGCGCGACGCGCCGAAGGGTGAGCCTATCGGGCCACTCCCCCTTCACGCGGCACGCTCAGTGCGGGACGCTCGCATGTGGCCGCACGTGACGAACAGGTAATGAGGAGGCATCAGGTGGTCGACGCACACCAGACGTTCATCATCGTCGGCGGGGGGCTGGCCGGGGCCAAGGCAGCCGAGACGCTGCGGGCCGAGGGGTTCACCGGCCGGGTGATCCTGATCGGCGACGAGCACGACCGCCCGTACGAACGTCCCCCGCTGTCCAAGGGGTTCCTGGTGGGCAAGGAGGAGCGCGACAGCGTCTTCGTGCACGAGCCGTCCTGGTACGCGAGCGCCGACGTCGAGCTGCACCTCGGCCAGCCCGCGGTGCACCTGGACCGCGAGAACAAGTCGGTGCGCCTGGGCGACGGCACCCTGCTGCACTACGACAAGCTGCTGCTGGCCACGGGCTCGGAGCCGCGCCGCCTCGACCTCCCCGGCACGGACCTGGTGGGCGTGCACCACCTGCGCCGTCTGGCCCACGCCGAGCGGCTGCGGGGCGTCCTGGCCGCCCTCGGCCGGGACAACGGCCACCTGCTGATCGCCGGCGCCGGCTGGATCGGCCTGGAGGTCGCCGCCGCGGCGCGCGGGTACGGGGCCGAGGTCACCGTGGTCGAGGCCGAGGCCACCCCGCTGCACTCGGTGCTCGGACCGGAGGTCGGCCGGCTCTTCGCGGACCTGCACGCCGGGCACGGCGTGCGCTTCCACTTCGGGGCCCGGCTGACGGAGATCGTCGGCCACGACGGCATGGTGCTGGCCGCCCGCACCGACGACGGCGAGGAGCACCCGGCGCACGCGGTCCTCTCGGCGATCGGGGCGGCGCCGCGCACGGCCCTCGCCGAGACCTCCGGGCTCGCGCTCGTGGACCGGGCGCACGGCGGCGGGATCGCCGTGGACGCCTCCCTGCGCACCTCCGACCCGGACGTCTTCGCGGCGGGGGACGTGGCCGCCGCCCATCACCCGGTGCTGGGGACGCGGCTGCGCGTCGAGCACTGGGCCAACGCGCTCAACGGCGGACCGGCCGCGGCGCGGGCGATGCTGGGGCAGGAGGTCAGCTACGACCGGGTGCCGTACTTCTTCTCCGACCAGTACGACGTGGGTCTGGAGTACTCGGGGTACGCGCCGGTCGGGGGCTACGACCAGGTGCTGATCCGCGGGGACGTCGGCAAGCGGGAGTTCATCGCCTTCTGGCTCTCGGACGGGCGGGTGCTGGCCGGGATGAACGTCAATGTGTGGGACGTCACCGAACAGATCCAGGCCCTGATCAGGTCCAAGGCCCCGGTGGACCGCGACAAGCTCGCGGACCCGTCGGTTCCGCTCTCGTCCCTGGTCACGCCGGAGGGGGCCTGACAGGTTTGCCTCCGCCCGGCCGTAGACTTCACGGGTGGCAGGACGGATCAACGACGACGACGTGAAGGCGGTACGGGACGCGGTCCCGATCGACGCCGTGGTCTCCGAATACCTCCAGCTGCGCAACGCGGGCGGCGGCAACCTCAAGGGCCTCTGCCCCTTCCACGACGAGAAATCCCCGTCCTTCCAGGTCAGCCCCAGTAAGGGGCTGTACCACTGCTTCGGCTGCCAGGCGGGCGGGGACACCCTCGACTTCATCATGAAGATCGACCACCTCTCCTTCTCGGAGGCGGTCGAGCGCCTGGCCGGCCAGGCCGGCATCACCCTGCGGTACGAGGAGGGCGGCTACACCGCCGGCACCAGCGGCCGCGGCGAGCGCATCCGCCTGGTCGAGGCCCACAAGGCCGCCGCCCAGTTCTACGTGGACCAGCTGGACTCCGCCGAGGCGGAGATCGGCCGCAAGTTCCTCGCGGAGCGCGGCTTCGACCAGGCCGCTGCCGCCCACTTCAGCGTGGGCTACAGCCCGGCCGGCTGGGACCACCTGACCCGCTTCCTGCGCGGCAAGGGCTTCAGCGACAAGGAGCTGATCACCTCCGGGCTCGCCCAGGACAGCCGCAGCGGCAAGCCGATCGACCGCTTCCGCGGCCGGCTGATGTGGCCCATCCGGGACATCACGGGCGAGGTCGTCGGCTTCGGCGCGCGCAAGCTCCGCGAGGACGACAACGGGCCCAAGTACCTGAACACGCCCGAGACGGCGATCTACAAGAAGTCCCAGGTGCTGTACGGCATCGACCTGGCGAAGAAGGAGATCGCGAAGACCTCGCGGGCCGTCGTCGTCGAGGGCTACACCGACGTCATGGCCTGCCACATGGCCGGGGTCACCACCGCGATCGCCACCTGCGGCACCGCCTTCGGCGGGGACCACATCAAGATCCTGCGCCGGCTGCTGATGGACAACGCCACCGCCGAGGTGATCTTCACCTTCGACGGCGACGCGGCCGGCCAGAAGGCCGCCCTGCGGGCCTTCGAGGACGACCAGAAGTTCGCCGCCGAGACCTCCATCGCGATCACCCCGGGCGGCATGGACCCCTGCGACCTGCGCCTGGCGCAGGGCGACGCCGCGGTGTCCTCCCTGGTCGAGACCCGCACTCCGCTCTTCGAGTTCGCGCTGCGGCACATCGTGTCGCGGCACAACCTGGAGAACCCGGCGGGCCGGGCGGCCGCCCTCGACGAGGCGGCCCCGGTCGTCGCCCACATCAAGAACATCGCGATCCAGCACGAGTCGGCGGTCCAGCTGGCGGGCATGCTGGGCATCCGCGACGAGGCGTTCGTCGTCAAGCGGGTCGCCCAACTGGCCCGCTGGGCCCGCGACCGCGGGAACCAGCCGCAGCAGCAGCAAGGCCGCGGCGGCGGCGGACGCCCGTCCTACGACGCGGCCCCCGCGCCCGCCGAGCGGCCGGCCGGCGGCCCCGCGCTGAACCTGCGCAGCCCCGCCCACCGCACCGAGCGCGAGCTGCTGAAGCTGGCCCTCCAGCGCCCCGCCCTGGTCTCTCCGGCCTTCGACGCGTACGGGATGGACGAGTTCACCGCCCCGCCGTACGCGGCCGTGCGCCAAGCCATCCTCGACGCGGGCGGCGCCTCGCTCGGCACCGAGGACTACCTGGCCAAGGTCCGCGAGGCCGCCCCGAACGACACCGTCCGCGCCCTCGTCACGGAGCTCGCGGTCGAGGCGATCCACGCGAAGACGGTCGACGAGATCTACGCGGGGGTCCAGCTGGTGCAGGTGCGCCTGCGCGCCGTCGACCGCCGGGTGCACGAGATCCAGGGCACGATGTCCCGGCTCGGCCCGCAGGCCCCGCCGGAGCAACTGGCCGCGGTCCAGGAGGAGCTGTGGGTCCTCCAGCAGTACGGACGCCGGCTGCGCAACCGCGGCGCCGAGGGCCTGTAGCCCCCGTACGCGGAAAGGACGCTTCCTAGGCCGTCTCTTTCGGATCTTGCCGGGCCCGCGACGCCTGGCACCGCGGGCTCGGCCGACAAGATCCGAAAGAGACGGCCTAGCGGCGGAACCAGTCGCCGCCCGGTATCTCGGCCCCCGAGGCGCTCAGGTCGCGGGCGACGAGCGGGGACGCCAGGTAGACCCAGGCCCGGACCGGCGTCCCGCCGGGGCGCAGCACCTCGCGGGCGATCCGGTCGTAGAGGTTGCCCGGGCGGCCCGGACCCCCGTACTCCTCCAGCCGGTCCAGGGCGGCGAGCAGGCCGGGGTACGCGCCGGGGGCGGGGGTGATCAGTTCCCCGACGACGGCCGAGCCGGGGCGGTGGACGGCGTACGGGTACCCGGGGCCGTCGTAGAGCGCCGCGTCGGGCAGCCGGGCGGGCTCCTCGCAGGCCGTGCGGCCGCGCAGGAACAGGTCGTGGTTGACCTCCCCCGGGCGCAGGGTTCCGTAGACGAAGAACGGCAGCGGGGCGGGCGGTTCCCCGGGCCGAACGGCCGATGTCACGCGGGCACTCCCTCGGGTAGGGCGACTGGTCCGCAGGCCTGGCCGAAGGTCCCGACTTCCCCTGCGCGCCCCCACCGTACGCACGGCCGTTACACAACCTCCCGGCGGCCGTGACCCGGGGCGTCTACCGTCGGCCTCCCCCCTCCTCCCAGCCTCCGGTCCGGCCTCCATGACGCACTCGCCCCGCCGCCTCGTCTCCGCCCTCCTGTGTGCCTGCGCCTGCGCGCTCGCCGCGGGCGGGTGCTGCGCGCCCGGCGGCCTCGGCGCGGGCGGCGCCGCGCCGCCCGTGTCGGTCCAGCCGCGGCCCGAGCCGCTGTGGCCCGCGTGGGCCGAGGCTCCGGGCACCGCGGTGGGCCGGCGGGAGGGACCGCCGGTGCCGCTGCGGAACGGTCCGGCGGTGGGGCCGGACGGGCTGGGCGGGGTGGATCCGATGGCCGTCGTACGGGCCGACCCGCGGATGAGGCCGTTCCTCGGCAAGGGCGGGATACGGGGGCCGGGGCGGGCCGGGTTCCGGCCGGCCGTCTACCGCGACCTGACCGGCGACGGGCAGCAGAACCTGATCGTCGCCGCCGACACGGAGTCCAACCGGTCGGCGCTGAGCGTCTACGCGGTGTCCCGCGGCCGGATCGTGTCCGTCCTGTTCACGATCGGCCGGCAGCTGACGGCGGACGCCGTCGGCACCGACCTGCTGGTGCACATCGCCGCGGACGACGGCTCCGAGCAGGCCGTGCGCTACCACTGGGACGGCGAGCGGATGACGGTGGTCAACGACGAGCGCCGCTTCCGCAAGCCGGGGCCCTCCTGCGACCCCGAAGCCACCCCGGCGCCCACGGCGGGCTGCTCCCCGGGCCACGGGGGGCCGTCGCGGTGAGACCGGCACTGATCCGCTACCGGCACCTGCTGCGGGCCCTCGGCCTGCGCTGGAAGATCGCCGTGCTGCTGGCCGTCGGCTGCTCGCTCGTCGCGGTCGCGATCGGCGTCCTCATCCACGACGCGCGCCACCGGCAGGTGGCCGACGCGGCCCGCAAGAGCGCCACCGCGCAGCTGATCCGCGTACGGCAGGTGTACGAGCTGACGGGCCGCCTGGAGTTCGACAAGGTCGGCGAGGCCGACGCCCGGATCGACTGCCCGACGCTGGCGGAGCCGCTGCGCAGGGCGGCTCTGGCGGGAGAGCGGAACACCTGGCTCGACCTGTCCGGGCCGCACCCGGCGGTGTGGGCGGCCCGGCCCGTCGGGGGCGACCACGTGCTGTCCGTACGGCAGTCGCTGGTGGCGGAGCAGGCCGAGCTGCTCGATCTGGACCGGCAGTTGGTCGCGTACGGGGTCCTGGTCGTGGCGCTCGCGGCCGTCGGCGGGGCGGTGCTGGCCAGCAGGCTGAGCCGGGAGCTGCGGACGGCGGCGGAGACGGCCCGGCGGATCAGCGCGGGCGAGCTGGACGCGCGGATCGGGCCCTCGGGAGTGCCGGGGACCCGGGACGAGGTCGCCGAGCTGGCCTCGGCGGTGGACACGATGGCGGCCAGCCTGCAGCAGCGGCTGGAGGCGGAGCAGCGGTTCACCGCGGACGTGGCGCACGAGCTGCGCACGCCGTTGACGGGGCTGCACACGGCGGCGGAACTCCTGCCTCCGGGGCGCCCGACGGAGCTGGTGCGGGACCGGGTGGCGGCGCTGCGCACGCTGACCGAGGACCTGTTGGAGGTCGCGCGGCTGGACGCGAACCGCGAGGAGCCGCAGCTGGACGTGCACCCGCTGGGGCCGCTGGTGGAGTCGATCACCCGGCGCTCGGGGGTCGCCGCGGAGATCGTCGGTGCGCAGGGCGGGCCGGAGCAGGCGTGCGTCCGCACCGACGTCCGGCGGCTGGAGCGCATCCTGGCCAACCTGCTGGTCAACGCGCGGCGGCACGGCAGCGGTCCGGTGACCGTCACCGTGTCGGGGACGACGGTGACGGTACGGGACCGGGGCCCCGGCTTCCCGGAGAAGCTGCTGCGCGAGGGGCCGCAGCGGTTCCTGACCGGCGCACCCGAGCGCGGGGCCGGCACGGGGCTGGGCCTGACCATCGCGCTGGGCCAGGCCCAGGTCATCGGGGCGCGGGTCACCCTGGCGAACGCGGAGCAGGGAGGCGCCGCGGCGACGGTGGTGCTCCCACCGGGCGACGGCCCGGAGACGGGACGGGCGGCCGGGGCCGAGTGAGGGGCGGGCCTTCGGGGCGGGGCGGGCCTTTCGGGGTCGGGCGGGCGGGCCCTCAGGGGGAGCCGGGCCTCCGTGAACTGCGGGCCCTCGGGGAGGGGCCGGGCCCGGGGCGGTCGGGTCACCCGGACGGCGCGGGGGTCTCCGATGGCCGCAGCGACGCCACTGAGCTGCGGAAACGTCCCGTACAGGGGCCGATTGCGGCCCCACCTGACGGGACATCAGCAGGCGGGGTGGGAGCGGGCCGGGTTACCTCGGGAACACGACCCCGTGTCTCCAGGAGAATCCCATGCGCCGACGTACCGCCCACGCGCTGACCGCCACCGCGCTGACCGCAGCCGCGTTCACCGGCCCGGTCGCCGGCGCGGTCGCGGCCGCGGACCTCGGCATGGCGAGCTTCGCCCCCGGTGACTTCGCCGCGCTGGAGGTGTGGCCCAAGTCCGCGGCCGCCGGCGCCACCGTCACCGTGAACACCACCGCGTGCGGCCCCCGCAGCCATGCGGAGGGTGACGCCAGCACGGTCGGAGGCGGCCGGTTCAAGCTGGTCCCGGGCACCCACAAGGAGGTGGTCGTGGGGCAGTTCCAGATCGCCCGCGGCACCCGGCCCGGCACCTACGGCATCGGCGCCACCTGCGCGAACGGCAAGTTCGCCACCGGCGACCTGGTCGTCACCGAACGCGGGCCGCAAGGCCCCGTCCACACCGGGGTGGGCGGTGGCACGACCACCACCGCCGACCCCGCCACGATCGCGGCGGGAACGGCCGTACTGGCCGCGTCCGCCGTCGGCGGTATCTGGCTCCTGCGTCGCCGGGCGAGCGGCACGCGGAGCTGACGGACGCCCACCGCGGCTTCGGCCGCGGTCCGACCGGTACCGTCCCCCGTCGCCCGCCCCGCGAGGTCCCCCCCGTTCGCGGGGCCGGGCGACGGCCAGTCACCCCGAACCGGAAGCCGAGGGGGTACGCATGGGTGGCGATGTCCGGAGCTCCCGAAGCTCCCCGGGCGGCCCGCCGCAGAACCGTCAGCCCTGGCCCGCGGCCGGCGGCGCCCGTACGCACACCTCCGGACCCGCTCCGGCGGGCCGCGGCATCGCCCGGAGCCGCCGTACCCCCGCCGCCCGCCACGGGGGACTCGTCGCCCTCGCGGCCTGCGTCGGCATCTGGCTCGTCACGAGCGGCTCCCGCGAGCCCGTGGGCCCGCCGCTGCCCTCCCCCGCCGAGGCGCTGAGCGCCGCGAGCGCGTCGGGGCCCGGCATCGCCCCGCTCCCCGGCTCCCCGCCCGACCGGATCCGCATCCCGTCCATCCGGGTGGACGCGCCGCTGACCGGGCTCGGCCTGCAGCCGGGCGGCAGCCTCGAAGTGCCCCCGCCCGACCGGCGGGACCTCGCCGGGTGGTACCGCGAGGGCACCACTCCGGGCGCCACCGGCACCGCGGTGATCGCCGGCCACGTGGACGACGCGGTCGGCCCCGGGGTCTTCTACCACCTGGGCGCGCTGCGCCGCGGGGCCGCCATCGAGATCCCGCGCGCGGACGGCCGTACGGCGGTGTTCACCGTCCACGCGGTCGGGGTGTACGACGCCAAGGCCTTCCCCGACTCCCTCGTGTACGGCCCCTCGTCGCGCGCCGAGCTCCGGGTGATCACCTGCGGCGGCGGCTTCTCCCCGCGCACGGGCTACCGGGGCAACGTGGTCGTCTTCGCGCACCTCACGGGGACCTACTAGGCCAGGTCGGCCCGGCGGCCGCGACAGCCCGCGCTCAGCCCCACTGCTCGAAGCCGAGGCGGATGACCAGCGCCCCCACCACCGTGAGCAGTACGCCGCGGACGAAGGCGCTGCCCTTCTTGAGCGCCATGCTCGCGCCGATCATGCCGCCGGCCAGGTTGAACAGGGCCATCAGGGCGGCCAGCTGCCACAGCACCCGGCCCTGGTACGCGAACATCGCGAGCGCCCCGGCGTTGGTGCACACGTTGACGATCTTGGCGGTCGCGGAGGCGGACACCAGGTCGAGGTGGAGCAGCGCGGTGAGGGCCAGCACCAGGAAGGTCCCCGTACCGGGTCCGATGAGGCCGTCGTAGAAGCCGATGCCGAGACCGGCCAGTGCGATGGCCAGCAGGACCCGCTGCCGGGAGACGGGCGAGGCGGACGGGGCGGCGCCGAAGCCGGGCTTGAAGATCACCACGGCGGCGACGACCACGAGGACCGCCATGATCAGCGGGCGCATGGCGTCCTTGTCGATGCCGCCCGCCAGCGCGGCGCCGCCCATCGAGCCGGCGAGCGCGGCGAGGCCGATCCGTACGGCGACCTTCACGTTCACCGGCGCCTTGCGCACGTACGTCACCGCCGCGCCGGCGGTGCCGACGATGGCCACCGCCTTGTTGGTGCCGAGCACGGTGGCGGGGTGGGCCTGCGGCAGGCCGAGGAGCAGGGCGGGCAGCAGGAGCAGGCCGCCGCCGCCGACCACCGCGTCGATCCAGCCGGCCGCCGCGGCGGCCACGCACAGCACGATGATCATCGTCGTTGATATGTCAGGCACGCCCCGACCTTATGGAGCGGTTGGGTGCAGGGACCATCAATCCTCGGAAACTTGCGCAAACGTTGAGCTTCGCCCGGCCGGAACCCGGTCCGGGGCCACCGGCGCGGCGGGGTCCACGGTCGCCGTCAGCACGGTCGCGGCCAGCACGCTGGCCAGCCCCAGCCCGGCCGCGAGGCGCCGGGCGGGCGGCACGGCGGCCGCGACCGAGCGCCAGGCCGGGGGCTTGCGGTGCCGGGCCGCGGCCGGACCGGCCGGGGCGGGGACCGCCAGGGGCCCGGACAGGGGCCCGGACAGCGGGACGGACAGAGGTACGGACAGGGGTCCGGGCACGGACAGGGGTCCGGGCACGGACAGGGGTCCGGGCACGGACAGGGCGATGTGCAGCGGGTGGCGCATGGCGCGGCGACCTCTCGGGCGGCGGGGCGGAGGAACGGAGGGCGGCGCAGGGCGCGCGGCAGCGTTCAGAAGGCGAAGCACTCGGAGTGGATGTGGCCGGCCGGCACCCCGGCCCGCAGCAGCGCGGCCTGCGCCGCCCCGGCCATCCCGGGCGGTCCGCACAGGTACACGTCGTGCTCGGCGAGGTCCGGCACCAGTGCGGCCAGCGCCTGCGGGGCGAGCGGATCGTAGGCGGCGCCGGACGGTCCCAGCAGGTAGTGCAGCCCGGCCTGCCGCTCGGCGGCGATGGCCTCCAGCTCGGTGCGCAGGACCAGGTGCTCCTCGGCCCCGGCCCGGTAGAGCAGGGTGATCTCCCCCGGGCCGCCGGGCAGCGTCTCGAACAGGGCCCGGATCGGGGTGATGCCGACCCCGCCCGCGATCAGCAGCACCTTGGTCCGGGTCCGCCGGGCGGCGGTGAGGGCCCCGAACGGGCCGGTGGCGAGGACCCGCGTCCCGGGCCGCAGCCTGCGGATGCGGCGGGAGTGGCCGCCGAGCCCCTTGACGGTGATGCGGAGGGTGTCGTCGCGGACCGGCGCGGACAGCGAGAACGGCAGCGTGGTGTGCCACAGCCTGCGCCGGAGGAACCGCCAGCGCAGGAACTGCCCCGGCTCGGCGCGCAGTTCGGCCAGGTGCTCCCCGACCACGGTGACGGAGACGACGCCGGGCCCCTCGACCCGTACCTCGGCGACCCGCAGCACGTGCCGCAGGGCCTGCCGTACGGGGACCACGGCGCGGTACCAGACCAGCAGGACGGCGACGGCGGTGTGCGCGAGGGCCCAGAACCAGGCGACCGGGGCGACGTCGGGCCCGGCGAGCTGGTGGCCGAAGGCCAGGGCGGCGGCGAGGTAGACCAGCAGGTGCACGCCGCGCCAGGCCTCGTGCGACACCCGGCGGCGCACCGCCCGGGCGGAGGTCGCGCCGACCGCGGCCAGGAGGACGGTCCCGGCCGCGGCGGCGGCGAGCGCGGGGTAGCCGAGCAGGTCCCGGACGGCGGACACCACGTCGACCCCCTCGTGCACGGCGTAGCCGAGCAGGGCGAAGAGCCCGTGCCCGAAGCAGAGGAGCAGCACGTACCGGCCGCCCGCGGCGTGCCAGCGGGCGAGCCGGTCGGCGCCGACGCCGTGCTCGACGGCCGGGACCCGGGCCATGAGGAAAAGCAGCACGAGCACCCCGTACCCGGCGAGCAGGCCGGTCAGGTGGGCGGCCGTGGCGAACAGCGCGTCGGGCCGGGCCGAGGGGCGCACCTGCGCGGCCCAGAGCACCGTCACGGCCCCCGCCCCGCCCAGCATCCCGCTCCTGACCCGCACCACCGCATCTCGCATACGGGTCACGCTAAGCGCCCGGACGGGCACGCGGATGATCCTTAAGGCGCCCTTGAGGGAGGCCTCACCGACCCTTAACCCCTGCGCTGAGGTGGGCGTTCCGTCCGGGTAACAACGACGATGCGGCGGGGAAACAGCCTCCCCGCACGCTCGTGGCATGACCTCGGAGCAGCAGCGTGTGGTGGTGATCGGCGGCGGCCTCGCGGGCCTGCGGCTGGCACAGCGGATGGGCGGCCCGGGCACGGCGGTGACCGTGCTGGGAGAGGAGACGCACGTCCCGTACAACCGGGTGCTGCTCGCCGAGGTCCTCGCGGGCCGGTACGCGCCGGAGGTGACGGCCCTGCCGGCCCCCGGTCCGGCCCTGCGGCGGGGCGTCCGGGCGGTGCGGATCGACCGCGCCGAGCGGGCGGTGCACTGCGACGACGGCAGCGTGGAGCGGTACGACACCCTGGTCCTGGCCACGGGGTCGAACCCGGTGCTGCCGCCGCTGCGGGGGCTGTTCGTGCCGGACGGGCGGGAACTGCCCGACGGGGTGCACCCGTTCCGCACGATGGACGACTGCCTCGCCCTGTCGGCGGCCGTGGGACCGGGCGTGCGCGCGGTGGTCATCGGCGGCGGCCTGCTGGGCGTCTCGGCGGCCCGCGCGCTGGCCGAGCGGGGCGCCCAGGTGGTCTTGGCCCAGCAGGCCGAGCGGCTGATGGAGCGCCAGCTGGACGCGGCCGCCTCGGCGCTGCTCCACGCCCACCTGACCGCGCTGGGCGTGGAGATCCACACGGAGTGCCGGGTGCGCGGTCTGAGCACGGCCGGCCCGCCCGGGCGGGGGTCCCGCCGGGTCACCGGGGCGGAACTCGCCGACGGGTACCGACTGGACGCCGACCTCGTCGTGCTGGCCTGCGGAGTGCGCCCCCGTACCGGTCTGGCGGTGGCCGCGGGGCTGGACGTCCGCACGGGCGTCGTCGTCGACGACCGGCTGTGCACCAGCGACCCCCGCATCCACGCCGTCGGCGACTGCGCCGAGCACGCCGGCCGGGTGTACGGCCTGGCGGGCGCCGCCCTGGAGCAGGCGGACGCGCTGGCCGCGATCCTCACCGGCCCGGGCCGGCACCGGGACCCGGACACCGCGGCCGGGGTCACCGCCGCCCCCGGCCCCACGCCCGCCGGCGCGGAAGACACCGCCGCACCCGCCGCCCCGGACCCCGCCGCACCCGGCGACCGCCCCGGCGCGGCGGCCCCGTACACGGGCACCCGGGCCCTCACCCGGCTCACCCTCGGCGGAGCCGGCCCGCGCACGCTCGACCTCGCCGCCTTCGGCGAGACCACCCCGCTCCCCGGCGACGACGTGGTCCGCCTCGCGGACGCCACCCGCCGCACGTACCGGCAGGTCGTCGTCCGCGGCGACCGCCTCGTCGGCGGGGTCCTGCTCGGCGAGCTCTCCAGCGTGGGCGCGCTCGCCCGCGGCTGGGAGGGCGGCGAGCCCCTGCACGACCCCGCCGACCTGTTCCGCCTGCTCACCGACGACGGAGGCCACTGACATGACCGAGCCCCTGCCCACCCTCGTGCTCATCGGGCACGGCATGGTCGGCCAGCGCTACCTCGAAGCCCTCGCCGAGCGGGGCGCCACCGCGACCCACCGGATCACCGTGCTCTGCGAGGAACCCCGGCCGGCCTACGACCGGGTGCACCTCACCTCCTACTTCTCCGGCAGCACCCCCGAGGACCTGTCCGTGACGCCCTCCGGCTTCATGGAGGAGCACGGCATCACCCTGCACCTCGACGACCCCGCCGAGTCCGTCGACCGGGACGCCCGCACCGTCACCTCCCGCTCCGGCCGCGTCTTCCCGTACGACGTCCTGGTCCTGGCGACCGGGAGCTACCCCTTCGTGCCGCCGGTGCCCGGCAAGGACGCGCCCGGCTGCTTCGTCTACCGCACCGTCGAGGACCTCCTCGCCATCGAGGAGTACGCCAAGACCCGCACCCACGGCGCGGTCGTCGGCGGCGGCCTCCTCGGACTGGAGGCGGCCGGCGCCCTGCAGGGCCTCGGGCTCACCGCCCGGATCGTCGAGTTCGCCCCGCGCCTGATGCCCGTACAGGTCGACGGCGGCGGCGGCGCGGCCCTGCTGCGCACCATCGAGTCCATGGGCCTCACCGTCCACACCGGGGTCGGCACCCAGGAGGTGCTGACCGGCGCGGACGGCAGCGTCAGCGGGATGCTGCTCTCCGACGGCTCCCGCGTGGACACCGAGCTCGTCGTCTTCTCCGCGGGCGTCCGCCCCCGCGACCAGCTGGCCCGCGCCGCCGGGCTGGACGTGGGCGAGCGCGGCGGCGTCGCCGTCGACGCCCGCTGCCGCACCTCCGACCCGCGCGTCTACGCCATCGGCGAGTGCGCCCTCGCCGTCGACGGCCGCGTGTACGGCCTGGTCGCCCCCGGCTACGAGATGGCCGAGACCGCCGCCGACGACCTGCTGGGCCGCGAGCGGCGCTTCACCGGCGCCGACCTCTCCACCAAGCTGAAGCTCCTCGGCGTCGACGTGGCCTCCTTCGGCGACGCCCACGGCGCCACCCCGGACAGCCTCGACGTGGTCTGGTCCGACTCCCGCTCCGGGGTCTACAAGAAGCTGGTCGTCTCCCCCGACGGGGTGCTGCTCGGTGGTGTCCTGGTCGGCGACGCCGACTCGTACGGACTGCTGCGCCCCCTCACCGGCAGCGTGCCGCCCGTCTCTCCCGAGCAGCTGGTCCTGCCGGCCGGCCTCGGCGCGCCGGTCGCCCTCGGCCCGTCCGCGCTCCCCGACCACGCGGTGATCTGCTCCTGCCACAACGTCACCAAGCAGGCCATCGCCGCCTGCTCCAGCCTGCCCGAGGTCAAGAAGTGCACCAAGGCGGGCACCGGCTGCGGCAGCTGCCTCAAGGTGATCGGGCAGCTGCTGCCGCCCGCCGCCGACCCGGGCCTGTGCGGCTGCTTCCCGTACACCCGCACCGAGCTGTACGAGATCGTCCGCACCCGGCGCCTGACCTCGTACGGGCAGCTGCTGGACGGCCACGGCCGCCCGGAGGCCCGCGGCGGCGACGGCTGCGAGGTGTGCAAGCCCACCGTCGGCTCCATCATCGCCTCGCTCGCCCCGACGCTCGGGGCGAGCGGCTACGTCCTCGACGGCGAGCAGGCGGCGCTCCAGGACACGAACGACCACTTCCTCGCCAACATCCAGCGCAACGGCTCCTATTCGGTCGTCCCGCGCATCCCCGGCGGCGAGATCACCCCGGACAAGCTGATCGTGATCGGCGAGGTGGCGCGCGACTTCGGCCTCTACACGAAGATCACCGGAGGGCAGCGGATCGACCTGTTCGGCGCGAGCGTCGACCAGCTCCCGCGGATCTGGGCCCGCCTGGTCGACGCGGGCTTCGAGTCCGGGCACGCGTACGGGAAGGCCCTGCGGACGGTGAAGTCCTGCGTGGGGCAGACCTGGTGCCGCTACGGGGTCCAGGACAGCGTGCGCATGGCCATCGGCCTGGAGCTGCGCTACCGGGGCCTGCGGGCGCCGCACAAGCTGAAGTCGGCGGTCTCCGGCTGCGCCCGCGAGTGCGCGGAGGCGCAGAGCAAGGACTTCGGGGTGATCGCGACGGCGAGCGGCTGGAACCTCTACGTCGGCGGCAACGGCGGGGCCACCCCGCGCCACGCCGACCTGCTGGCCCAGGACCTGTCGGACGCCGAGCTGATCCGCCTCGTCGACCGGTTCCTGATGTTCTACATCCGCACGGCCGACCGGCTGGAGCGGACCTCCACCTGGCTGGAGCGGATGGAGGGCGGCCTGGAGCACCTGCGCGACGTGGTCGTGCACGACTCGCTCGGGCTGTGCGCGGAACTGGAGTCCCTGATGGCCGACCACGTCGCGCACTACCGCGACGAGTGGGCCGAGACCCTGTCCGACCCGGAGCGGATGCGCCGGTTCGTGTCCTTCGTCAACGCGCCCGGGGCCCCCGACCCGACCGTGAAGTTCGTGCCCGAACGGGACCAGGTCAAGCCCGACCTGGCCGTCCTCACCCTTCTGCCGCTGGGAGGCACCCGATGACCGTCGAACTGGAGGTGGAGGAGGGGTGGCTGACGGTGTGCGAGCTGTCGGCGCTCGTCCCCGGCCGCGGAGTCGCCGCCCTGCTGCCCGACGGGAGCCAGGCCGCGGTGTTCGTCGACCGTGCGGGGCGCCCGTACGCCATCGGCAACCAGGACCCCTTCACCGGGGCGCACGTGCTCTCGCGGGGGCTGCTGGGCTGCGCGGCCGGGCGGCCGTTCGTGGCCTCGCCGCTGCTCAAGCAGCGCTTCGACCTGGAGTCGGGGCGCTGCCTGGACGACGAGGAGGTCGCGGTCCGGACCTACCGGGTGCGGACCGCCGCCACCTCGTGAGGTCGGTGCTCAGCCCTGGACCGCCGCCGGGTCCATCCACATGATCTCCCAGGTGTGGCCGTCGAGGTCGTCGAAGGCGCGGCCGTACATGAACCCGAGGTCCTGGGCCGGGCGGGACTCGGTGCCCCCGGCGGCGACGGCCGCGTCGACGAGCGTGTCGACCGCGGCGCGGCTCTCGGAGCTGAGACAGAGCAGGACCTCGGAGGTCTTGGTGGCGTCCGCGATCTCCTTGTGGGTGAAGTCCTTGTAGCGGGCCTCGGTCAGGAGCATGGCCACGATCGTGTCGCTGATCACCATGGAGGCGCAGTTCTCGTCGCTGAACTGGGCGTTGAAGCCGTAGCCGAGCTCGCCCCAGAAGGCCTTGCTGGCCTCCAGGTCCTTGACCGGCAGGTTGACGAAGATCATGGTGGCGGACATCTCGGTCCCTCTTCCCTCGGGTGGCGCGCGCACGGTGCGGCGCTTTCGAGAGGTAGACCGCGGGGTGCCGGAAAACTCATCGCTCGCCGGGAAGAACCCCCGGAATTTCCCGGCGGGGATCGAAACCGCAGGTCAGGGCGGCGCCACCCGCGGCGCCACCGGCCGTACGGCGCAGGGGCGGGACGGGGCTCGGGCGGGACGGAGGCTCAGGCGGTGCCTCAGGCCGGCGGGACGGTCCGCTCAGGCGGGCCGGCCGGCCGCGCGCAGCTCCAGTGCGGCCAGCGGGACGAAACCCCGGCCGTCCCCGGCGCGCGTCAGGGCCGCGGCGCCCGAACCGGCGCCGGTCAGCCGCTTGTGCAGGGTCAGCGCGATGCGCTCGCCCTGCGCCTTGGCCCGCTCCGCGTTGGGTCCGCCGTACAGGCCGTCGATCGTCGCGTTCCACAGCTGCACCCAGCGCCCGAAGTCCGCGGCGGTCATCTCCCGCGCCGTGTGCAGCGCGGCGTGCGGGGCGAAGGCGTTGCGCCGGTAGTCGGCGCTCCGGAAGAGGGACCGCTCCCAGAAGTCCGTGATGTGGGGCAGGTGGACCTCCAGGTCCGTGCCCGCGATCTCGGTGAAGAAGGCGCCGATGCGGCGGTCGGCGAAGGCGGCCGTGTAGAAGCGGCGCAGCACGACGTCGAGGTCGGCGCGGCCCGCGATGTCGGCGGCGGCGTGGTGGTCCATTCCTCCAGCCTCCCGGTCCGTCCGGCCCCCGCCCAGGGGAGAAGGTCCCGCGGGAGGTCCCCCGGTCCCGCAGGAGGCCCCCGCCGGCCGGTGCGCAGGGCGGCCCGGACGAAACCCGGGGCGCCGGATTCGGCCGGAACCGGCCCCTCGGCCGGCCCGGCCGCGGAGGCGGGCGGGTGCGGGGCGACTGGGCGTACGCACACCGAATCATCCGCCGTCCGGTAAACGACCGCCGCCGGGGAGAAGCGGAAAACCTTCCGGAAAAGGCCCTCCGCACCCCCGAATCACTTCAGGTGAATGCTGCACGGCCATTGACCCCGAGCCGGTCGCCCGCGCGTCATGAGGAATTGACGTCACGTCAACTCAGCTCTCCTAGGTTCCTCGACGCGTGCGACCCCGCGTCCGACCGGACGCGGGGCCTTCCTCCCACAGGAGTGACCGTGGAACGTCGTACCTTTCTGCGCGGCGCAGTCATAGGCTCGTCTGCCGCCGCCTTCGGCGGCACCCTGATGCACGGCGCGGCGTACGCCGCGCCCGCCCAGCCGGGGGCCGGCCCGTACGGGGCGCTCGGCGCGGCCGACGCGAACGGCCTCCAGCTGCCCGCGGGCTTCAGCAGCCGGGTGATCGCCCGGTCCGGCCAGAACGTCGGCTCCACCTCGTACAAGTGGCACAGTGCGCCCGACGGCGGCGCCTGCTTCGCGGACGGCACGGGCTGGATCTACGTGTCGAACTCGGAGGTCAACCCGAGCGGCGGCGCCAGCGCGGTGAAGTTCGGCGCGGCGGGCGCGATCACCGGCGCCTACCGGATCCTGTCGAACACCCGGCAGAACTGCGCGGGCGGCAAGACGCCCTGGAACACCTGGCTGTCCTGTGAGGAGGTCACCCGCGGCTACGTGTACGAGACCGACCCGTACGGGGTGAACGCGGCCGTCCAGCGCCCGGCGATGGGCCAGTTCAAGCACGAGGCGGCCTCGGCCGACCCGGTCCGCAAGGTGATCTACCTGACGGAGGACGAGACGGACGGCTGCTTCTACCGCTTCGTCCCGACCACCTGGGGCAACCTCTCCGCCGGCACGCTCCAGGTCCTGAAGGCGTCCACGGCCACCTCGGGCTCGTTCACCTGGGCCAACGTCCCGGACCGCGACGGCTCCCCGACCGCCACCCGCAGCCAGGTCTCGGGCGCGAAGAAGTTCAGCGGAGGCGAGGGCTGCCACTACGCCAACGACACCGTGTGGTTCACCACCAAGGGCGACAACCGGGTCTGGCAGCTGAACCTCGCCGCCGGCACCTATGAGCTGGCCTACGACGACTCCCTGGTCCCCGGCGGCGCGGCCCCGCTGACGGGCGTGGACAACGTCACGGGGTCCTCGTACGGGGACCTGTACGTGGCCGAGGACGGCGGCAACATGGAGATCTGCGTGATCACGCCCGACGACGTGGTCGCCCCGTTCCTGCGGATCACGGGACAGTCCTCCTCGGAGATCACCGGCCCGGCCTTCTCCCCCGACGGCGCCCGGCTCTACTTCAGCAGCCAGCGCGGGACGAGCGGCAGCTCGTCGGGCGGCATCACGTACGAGGTCACCGGCCCCTTCCGCACCTGATCCCCGGCTCCCGCACCCGGCCCCGGCACCCGGACACGAGCCGGAGCCGGGTGTCGGATGCCGGGCGTCGGATGCCGGGCGCCGGGTGCGCTCACGAGGCCACCGCGCCGCCCTTCAGCAGGGCCGCGCCCAGCGGGGTCACGGTGTGCAGCACCGCGTTCCCGTGCCGCAGGGTGGTGACCAGGCCCGCCTCGCGCATCACACAGGCGTGCTGGCTCGCGGAGGCCAGGGAGACCCCGGCCCGGCGGGCCAGCTCGCTGGTCGTGGCCCCGTCCCCTATGGCGCGCAGCACCACCGAGCGGGTGTGCCCGACCAGCTTTCCCAGGGTGCGCTGGCGCCGCTCCTCCACCGGCCGGGCGGACTCTCCCCCCGCCGGCGCCGAGGCCAGCTGCGCCGCGGCCGGATAGACCAGGACCGGCGGCTGCTCCGGGTCGTGCAGGGTCACCGCGGTGCGCCGGCAGAAGAACGACGGCTGGAGCAGCAGCCCGCGCCCCCGCAGCCGCACGTCGCGGTCCACCGGGTAGTCGCACTCCAGGACCGGCGCACGCCAGCGCAGCATCGGCGGCAGCGAGGCCAGCAGCTCGTCCGCACCCCCGTCGAGCAGGGCCCGGCCGCGCGCGGCCCGTTCGGCCTCGATCTGGGCCTGGATGTGCGTCCAGTACGGCTCCACGGCCGCGCGGTGGTAGCCGCGCAGCTCGCCCAGCAGCCTGGGCAGGTGCTTGGCGCCGCCGTCCATGAACTCGCGCAGCCGCGGCGCCACCGGCGAACCGGGGGCCGTTCCCGCGCCCAGGAGCAGCAGCTCGCGCCGCATCCGCTCGGGGCGTATGCCGCGCAGCGCGTCGAGGCCCACGTCCCACCCGTACTGCCCCTCCACAGGGGTCAGGAAATCGGGAAAATAACCTCTGCTCGGTATAAGCATACCGAGCATGCGTGTTTCACTATTCAACCTGCTCCGGGTTTCCGTACGCCATTCACCGAAGAGCCGGGCATCGCGCCGGTCCCTTAAGCGGTGAAAGCTCAGAATCGTTTCCCACAACGCATCGGGACGACCTGCCATCCGTACGCGTGCCAGGTCCACTCCAGTGAAATGGATACGCAGCACCGAACCCCCACCTGTGCAACCGCAATCCCCCCGCCCCATGAGTATGCATGCCGTCACACGTGGTCACCACGCCCTTTCGGCCACAGTTGAAACCCCTTTCGGCGGAGGCGTGACAACCGAAATCCTGTACTCCGCCGGGCACACTCCGATGCGACCGAAACGCTCCGTGAAGGCCGTGGGGGGCTTTGCGGGGCCTGGCGGTCGGTCGCACCGGGAAGCGCCGACGTGCCCGGCAGAATGACAGCGGCGGTGGACGGGTGGGGATCCGTCCACCGCCTGCTGGCGTAAAGATTTGTTGAACACAAAAAAATAGACGCGCCCGCCTCCGGGTGTCAGGGATCCCGGGGGCGGGCGCGGTCCGTGGGGCCCCTTCACGGGGCGGGGGGTCAGCGGCTGTCGCTGCCCTTCGATTCGGCGGCCGCACGACCGGCCTCCAGGCGCGCCACCGGAATCCGGAAGGGCGAGCAGGAGACGTAGTCGAGGCCCACCTCGTGGAAGAAGTGGACGGACTCGGGGTCACCGCCGTGCTCGCCGCAGATGCCGAGCTTGAGGTCCGGGCGGGTGGCCCGGCCGGCCTGGACCGCGCTGCGGACCAGCGCGCCGACGCCGTCCCGGTCGATGGTCTCGAAGGGCGAGACCCCGAAGATCCCCTTCTCCAGGTACGCGGTGAAGAACGAGGCCTCGACGTCGTCGCGGGAGAAGCCCCACACCGTCTGCGTCAGGTCGTTCGTGCCGAAGGAGAAGAACTGCGCGGCCTCGGCGATCTGCCCGGCCGTCAGGGCGGCGCGGGGCAGCTCGATCATCGTGCCGATGGTGAGCTTGAGGCTGGTGCCGGTGGCGGCCTCGACCTCGGCGATGACCTGGTCGGCCTCGTCGCGGACGATCTCCAGCTCCTGGACGGTGCCCACGAGCGGGACCATGATCTCGGCGCGCGGGTCGCCCTTGGCGTTCTTGCGCTCGGCGGCGGCCTCGGCGATCGCCCGCACCTGCATGGCGAACAGACCGGGGATGACCAGGCCGAGGCGGACGCCGCGCAGGCCCAGCATCGGGTTCTGCTCGTGCAGCTTGTGCACGGCCTGGAGCAGGCGCAGGTCGTTCTCGTTGGCGTCCTTGCGGGACTCGGCGAGGGCGACGCGCACCGACAGCTCGGTGATGTCGGGCAGGAACTCGTGCAGCGGCGGGTCGAGGAGGCGGACGGTGACCGGCAGGCCGTCCATCGCCTCGAACAGCTCGACGAAGTCCTTCTTCTGCAGCGGCAGCAGGGCGGCCAGCGCGCCCTCGCGCTCCTCGTCGGTGTCCGCGAGGATCAGGCGCTCGACCATCTCGCGGCGCTCGCCGAGGAACATGTGCTCGGTGCGGCACAGGCCGATGCCCTGGGCGCCGAAGCGGCGGGCGCGCAGCGCGTCCTCGGCGTTGTCGGCGTTGGCGCGCACGCGCAGCCGGCGGACGCGGTCCGCGTAGGCCATGATCCGGTGCACGGCGGCGACCAGTTCGTCGGCGTCGTCGGCGCCGGCGTGCATGCGGCCCTCGAAGTACTCGACGACCGGGGAGGGTACGACGGGTACCTCTCCGAGGTACACCTTGCCGGTGGAGCCGTCGATGGAGACGACGTCGCCCTCTTCGATGACCGTTCCGCCGACCGTCATGCGGCGGCGCTTGGTGTCGACGTCGAGTTCCTCGGCGCCGCAGACGCAGGTCTTGCCCATGCCGCGGGCGACGACGGCGGCGTGCGAGGTCTTGCCGCCGCGCGAGGTCAGGATGCCCTCGGAGGCGATCATGCCGTCGAGGTCGTCGGGGTTGGTCTCGCGGCGGATCAGGATGACCTTCTCGCCGGAGCGGGACCACTTGACGGCCGTGTAGGAGTCGAAGACCGCCTTGCCGACCGCCGCGCCCGGGGAGGCGGCGATGCCGCGGCCCAGGAGCTGGGTCGTGGCGTCGGCGTCGAAGCGCGGGAACATCAGCTGGGCGAGCTGGGCGCCGTTGACGCGCTGGAGGGCCTCGGCCTCGTCGATCAGGCCCTGGTCGACGAGCTGCGTGGCGATGCGGAAGGCGGCGCCCGCGGTGCGCTTGCCGACGCGGGTCTGGAGCATCCACAGCTGGCCGCGCTCGATGGTGAACTCGATGTCGCAGAGATCCTTGTAGTGGGTCTCCAGCGTCTCCATGATCGTCATGAGCTGGTCGTAGGAGGCCTTGTCGATGCCCTCCAGGTCCGCGAGGGGGACGGTGTTGCGGATGCCCGCCACCACGTCCTCGCCCTGGGCGTTCTGGAGGTAGTCGCCGTAGACGCCCTGGTGGCCGCTGGCGGGGTCGCGGGTGAACGCGACGCCCGTGCCGGAGTCCGGGCCGAGGTTGCCGAAGACCATGGAACAGATGTTGACGGCGGTGCCCAGGTCGCCGGGGATGCGCTCCTGGCGGCGGTAGAGCTTGGCGCGGTCGGTGTTCCACGAGTTGAAGACCGCTTCGACGGCGAGGTCCATCTGGTCGCGGGCGTCCTGCGGGAACTCGCGGCCGGCCTCCTTCGCCACGATCTTCTTGAAGTGCTTGACCAGCTTCTTCAGGTCGGCGGCGTCGAGGTCGGTGTCGACGGTGACCTTCTTGGCGGCCTTGGCCTCTTCGAGGGCCTCCTCGAAGAGCTCGCCGTCGACGTCCAGGACGGTCTTGCCGAACATCTGGATGAGGCGGCGGTAGGAGTCCCACGCGAAGCGCTCGTCACCGGACTGCGCGGCGAGACCGGTGACGGACTCGTCGGAGAGGCCGATGTTGAGGACGGTGTCCATCATGCCGGGCATCGAGAACTTGGCGCCGGAGCGCACGGAGACCAGCAGCGGGTCGTCCGACTGGCCGAGCTTCTTGCCCATCTTCGCCTCGAGGGCTTCCAGGTGGGCGCTGACCTCGTCGCGCAGCGCGGCCGGAGCCGTACCGCTGTCGAGGTAGACCTTGCACGCCTCGGTGGTGATGGTGAAGCCGGGAGGGACCGGGAGGCCGAGGTTGGTCATCTCGGCGAGGTTGGCCCCCTTGCCGCCGAGAAGGTCCTTGAGGTCGCGGTTGCCCTCGGTGAAGTCGTAGACGAGCTTCTGATCTTTGTTTTCCGACACGGGTCTCGACTCCTCGAGGACTCGGTGGCTGCCCTGACGGCCAGGAACATACCCAGATCGAAGGCTTATGGGTACGTCCACTTGGCGGTCATGCGGCCGTAACCACCCGTGCGCCAGGAGATCGAAAGTAACTCATCGGTAGCAAGAACCTCCGAAGATCGTTCACTTTCCGAAGAGTGAAGAGCTCAGAGAGGCTTGGTTCTGCTCGGATGAGCGATCATCGATCCATTTGCGTTCAAGTATTGAACGCACAAAGGGTGGCACCCAGTGCCACCCTTTGGAAGTCTTATCCGCGACTTCCCTGCTCATGTGAGCGCAACCCCACCCATGCGTGGCGTATGTCACGCCAGCGACGGCACGTTTTGCCAGGCCGCGTCAGCCTCCGGACGTGTCCAGTTCGGCTTCCTCGCTCACGCCCGCGCAGTCGTACGGATCGTTCAACCAGCCTTCCGGCAGGACAACCCGGTTGTTTCCGGACGTCCGGCCGCGCGGGCCGTCCGCGCTCTCGGGCCACGGCTGGTCCAGATCCAGCTCGCTCAGATGAGCGTCCAGCTCGGCCAGGGAAGAGGTCACGGCCAGCTTCTGCCGCATCTCGGAGCCGACCGCGAAGCCCTTCAAGTACCAGGCCACGTGCTTACGGAAGTCGATCACCCCGCGCGCCTCGTCGCCGATCCACTCCCCCAGCAGTTCGGCATGGCGGTGCATGGTCGCCGCGACCTCCCGCAGCACCGGCTTGTGGAAGTCCTCGGGGCGCCCCTCGAAGGCCGCCACCAGGTCGTTGAACAGCCACGGACGGCCCAGGCAGCCGCGCCCGACGACGACGCCGTCGCAGCCGGTCTCGCGCACCATGCGCAACGCGTCCTCGGCGCACCAGATGTCGCCGTTGCCGAGCACCGGGATCTCCGGGACGTGCTCCTTGAGCCGCGCGATGGCGTCCCAGTCGGCGGTGCCGCCGTAGTGCTGGGCGGTGGTGCGCCCGTGCAGGGCTATGGCGGTGACCCCCTCCTCGACGGCGATGCGGCCGGCGTCGAGGTAGGTGAGGTGCTCGTCGTTGATGCCCTTGCGCATCTTCATGGTCACCGGCAGGTCGCCGGCGCCCGCGACGGCCTCGCGCAGGATCGCGCGCAGCAGGTGGCGCTTGTACGGGAGGGCCGAGCCGCCGCCCTTGCGGGTGACCTTCGGGACCGGGCAGCCGAAGTTGAGGTCGATGTGGTCGGCGCGGTCCTCCTCGACGATCATCCGGACCGCCTTGCCGACCGTCGCCGGGTCCACCCCGTAGAGCTGGATCGAGCGGGGCTTCTCGGTCTCGTCGAAGTGGATCAGCTGCATGGTCTTCTCGTTGCGCTCGACCAGGGCGCGGGTCGTGATCATCTCGCTCACGAACAGCCCCTTGCCGCCCGAGAACTCCCGGCAGAGGGTACGGAACGGGGCATTGGTGATACCGGCCATGGGTGCGAGCACCACCGGGGGCTGCACGGTGTGCGGGCCGATCGCGAGGGGCGGGGGAAGCGTGGTCATCCGCCCATTGTCCCGCATGCCGGGGCGGTGGGGCGGACGTACCATCGGCCGCATGATCGAGTCGAGTCCCCGGCAGCGCACGCTCGTCCTCGCGATCTGCTGCATGAGCCTGCTGATCGTCAGCCTCGACAACACCGTCCTGAACGTCGCGCTGCCCTCCATGCGCCGCGAGCTGGACGCCTCGGTCGCGGGGCTGCAGTGGAGCATCGACTCCTACACCCTGGTCCTGGCCTCGCTGCTGATGCTCGCGGGGTCCACGGCCGACCGGATCGGGCGCCGCAAGGTGTTCGTCACCGGGCTGGTGTTCTTCACCCTGGGCTCCCTGCTGTGCTCGCTCGCCCCCAGCCTCGACTGGCTCATCGTCTTCCGGATGGTCCAGGCGGTCGGTGGTGCGATGCTCAACCCGGTGGCGATGTCGATCATCACCAACACCTTCACCGAGCCCGCCGCCCGGGCCCGGGCCATCGGCGTGTGGGGCGCGGTCGCGGGCCTCTCCATGGCCGCCGGGCCGCTGATCGGCGGCCTGATGGTGGACACCGTGGGCTGGCGCTCCATCTTCTGGCTCAACCTGCCGATCGGCCTGGCCGCCCTCGTACTGACCCTGCGCCACATCCCCGAGTCCCGTGCCGCCCGGCCGCGGCGGCCGGACCCGGTGGGCCAGGTGCTGGTCATGGCGCTGCTGGGCAGCGTCACGTACGGGATCATCGAGGCGCCCGCCGTCGGCTGGACCTCGCCGCTGATCGTGGGCTGCGCCGTGGTCGCCGTCGCCTCGCTCGTGGGGCTGCTGGTGTACGAGCCCCGGCGGGAGGAGCCGCTGGTCGACCTGCGGTTCTTCCGGAGCGCCCCGTTCAGCGGCGCGACCGTGATCGCGGTCAGCGCGTTCGCCGGTCTGTCCGGCTTCCTGTTCCTGAACACGCTCTACCTGCAGGACGTACGGGGGCTCGGCGCGCTGGAGGCCGGGCTGTACATGCTCCCCATGGCCGCGCTGACCTTCCTGTTCGCCCCGCTCTCGGGGCGGCTGGTCGCGACCCGCGGTCCGCGGCTGCCGCTGCTGGTCGCGGGCGTGACGATGTCGGCGAGCGGCCTGCTCTTCGCGGTCTTCGAGGCGGAGACGTCCACCCCGCTGCTCTTCGCCGGGTACATGCTCTTCGGGCTGGGCTTCGGCATGGTCAACGCCCCGGTCACCAACACGGCGGTGTCCGGGATGCCGCGCTCCCAGGCGGGGGTCGCGGCGGCCATCGCGTCCACCAGCCGGCAGACCGGCGGCACCCTGGGCGTCGCGGTGGTCGGCTCGGTGCTGGCGTCGGGGATGGGACACGGTGCGGACTTCGCCGAGGCGACCGGGCCGGCCTGGTGGATCATCACGGGCTGCGGCCTGATCGTGCTGGTGGTGGGGGCGGCCACGAGCGGCCCCTGGGCCCGCGCGACGGCGGCGCGCACCGCGCGGACGCTCGACCCCGCGGCCGCGCCGGCGCCGGCGGACGCCTGACCGTCCCGCGCGGTGGCGCGGGGCCGGCGGGCGGCCGGGGCGGCGGGCGGTCGTCGGCGGGCTGTTGCCGCCGCAGGGCACGCCGCTCCCCCGGGCTCACTCCTGGCAGGTGAAGTCCTCCGCGCGCGTGTCGATCCGGCCCAGCAGGGCGCGCAGCGTCGTCCGGTCCGCCGCGGAGAGGTCCCCGAAGAGCCCCTGCTCGACCTCGTCGAGGGCCGCGTTCGTCGTGTCCAGGACGGCGGACCCCGCGGAGGTGAGGGCCACGTTGTGGCGCCGGCGGTCGGCCGTGTCGCGGCGGCGTTCGGCCAGGCCGTCGCCCTCCAGATCGTTCAGGATGCCGACGAGCACGCTCGGGTCCACCTCCAGCCGCTCCGCCAGCGCGCGCTGGCTGATGGGGCCGCCTTCGAGGTTCATCAGCGTCATGGCGTGCCGCGGGCTGAGTCCGGCCGTGCCGAACGCCTGCTTCATGCGGGTCTGAGTCACCGATCCGTGCCAGGCCAGCAGCAGGCCCAGCCGCTGCGGGGGGTGCGATCCGTCCTGAACTGCCGTCATGGTCCATATCGTAGCAATCATGGAATGGTTGTGTTCTGGCGATCGTTGATGCTATTCAATGATCTGACAGCATCGACCATTGGGGTTCTTCATGTTCATCGCCTACGCCGTCGTCGGCATCCTGCTCGCCCTGGTCCTGGCGGCCTCCGCGACCTTCACGCTCAGCCGCAACGAGCAGGTCATGACCAGCATGCGCAAAGTCGGGGTTCCGGAGGCGTGGCTGCCGCGCCTCGCCGCCCTGAAGGCGGCGGGTGCGGTCGGACTGGTCGCGGGGCTCTGGTTCGCGCCGCTCGGCATGGCCGCCGCCATCGGCGTGACCCTCTACTTCGTCGGCGCGGTCATAGCCCACCTGCGCGTCAAGGACTACGAGCTCGCACCCGCGGCGATCCTGACCCTCGTCGCGGCGGCCGCGCTGGTCCTGCGCGTCCTGGCCTAGACGGCCTAGCCCTGACGAGTGACAGATATTGAAATCTGTCACTCGTCATGCCATTCTCGTCTCATGACCACGAACGAGAACGCCTCCGCTCCCGCATCCACCGCTCACCCGTCCACCGCCCACCGCCGGCTCGGCACCACCGGGCCGGCCGTCTTCCCGCTCGGTCTCGGCTGCATGGGCATGTCCGCCCTGTACGGCGACGCCGACCGCGCCGAGTCCCTCGCGACGATCCACGCGGCCCTCGACGCCGGCGTCACCCTCCTCGACACGGGCGACTTCTACGGCATGGGGCACAACGAACTGCTGATCGGCGAAGCCCTGCGCACCGCGCCCGCGGCGGCCCGCGAAAAGGCGCTGACCAGCGTCAAGTTCGGCGCGCTGCGCACGGTCGAGGGCGGCTTCGCCGGGTACGACGGCCGGCCCGACGCCGTCCGCAACTTCCTGGCCTACTCGCTCCAGCGGCTGGGGCGGGACCACATCGACATCTACCGGATCGCCCGCGTGGACCCGGACGTCCCGATCGAGGAGACCGTCGGGGCCATCGCCGAGGCGGTCCAGGCCGGACACGTGCGGCACATCGGCCTCTCCGAGGTCGGCGCGGACACCCTGCGCCGGGCCGCCGCGGTGGCTCCGATCGCGGACCTCCAGATCGAGTACTCGCTGATCTCCCGCGGCATCGAGGAGGAGATCCTGCCGACCGCGCGCGAGCTCGGCATCGGCGTCACGGCGTACGGGGTGCTGTCCCGCGGGCTGATCAGCGGCCACTTCTCCCGGGACCGGGAGCTGACGCCCGGGGACTTCCGCGGCATGAGCCCCCGGTTCCAGGGCGACAACCTCGACCGGAATCTCGATCTGGTCGACGCCCTGCGCAAGGTGGCGGACGAGAAGGGGGTCAGCGTCGCCCAGACGGCCATCGCCTGGGTCCTCTCGCGCGGCAGTGACATCGTCCCGCTGGTGGGTGCCCGGCGCCGCGACCGGCTCACCGAGGCACTGGGTGCCATGGACGTCACCCTCAGCGCCGCCGACCTGGTCGCGATCGAGGAGGCCGTTCCCCCGGGCTCGGCGTCCGGCGAGCGGTACCCGGCGGCGCAGATGGCCCACCTCGACAGCGAGCACTGAGCTGACGGTACGGTCGTCCCCATGCCCCCCGCTGCTGCCGAGCCCCTGACCCCCGAGCGCATCCTCGCGACCACCGAGGAGGTGCTGCGGCGCTTCGGACCCACCAAGGCGACCGTGGTCGACGTGGCCCGCGCCCTGGGCGTCAGCCACGGCAGCGTGTACCGGCACTTCCCGTCGAAGGCGGCGCTGCGCGAGGCCGTCACCGAGCGCTGGCTCACCAAGAGCGCGGTGCTGCTGGAGGAGATCGCCGCGACCCCCGGCGAGAGCGCCCCCTCCAAGCTGGAGTCGTGGCTCGAAGCCCTCTTCGCGGCCAAGCGCCACAAGGCGGGCGACGACCCCGAGCTGTTCGCCACCTACACCGTGCTGCTCGCCGAGAACAGCGGCGTGGTGGACGAGCACCTGACGGAGCTGGTCGCCCAGCTGGCCCGGATCATCGCCGAGGGGGTCGCGGCCGGTTCGCTCGCCGCCGACGACGTCCCGGGCGCCGCCCGCGCGGTCTTCGACGCCACCGGCCGCTTCCACGACCCGCAGTACGCGGCCGACTGGCTCTCGCCGACGATCATCCCGGAGTTTGAAGCGGTCACCTCCCTGGTCATCCGGGGCCTGCGCGCCTGACCGGGCGCCCGCGCTCGGCCCGGGCCCAGCCGATCAAGGACTCGGCCGTCACGGGGCTGTTCGGACAGCTCTGCCCGGCCACCCTGGCCGCCCGCGCCCGTTCATGGTCTACGGGGTGCCGGCCGCCCTCGGCGTCTGGACCGCCCGCTACGGCAAGCGCGCCCGGGCCGACGGCGAGCGTCGCGCGGCCGAGGCCGCCCGGGCGGCCGGGGCACCGGGAGCCGACGGCGTCGCGGCGGTCCGATCCGGCCCGCTCCCCGTACGACAGACCGGTGGCCCGGTGCGCGTCGCGCACCGGGCCACCGGCTTTCGTGCCCTGCGGACCTAGCAGCCGAGCAGGCGGCTGCCGAGGTAGCTCTGGATCTGGTCCAGGGAGACGCGCTCCTGCTTCATCGTGTCGCGCTCGCGCACGGTCACCGCGTTGTCGTCCAGGGTGTCGAAGTCGACGGTGACGCAGAACGGCGTGCCGATCTCGTCCTGGCGGCGGTAGCGGCGGCCGATGGCGCCCGCGTCGTCGAACTCGATGTTCCAGAACTTGCGCAGGTCGGCGGCGAGGCCCTTGGCCTTCGGCGACAGGTCCGCGTTGCGCGACAGCGGCAGGACGGCGACCTTGACCGGGGCCAGGCGCGGGTCGAGGCGCATCACGGTGCGCTTCTCCATGGCGCCCTTGGCGTTGGGGGCCTCGTCCTCGATGTACGCGTCGAGCATGAAGGCGAGCATGGCGCGGTTGACACCGGCCGCCGGCTCGATGACGTACGGCGTGTACTTCTCCTTCGTCTCCTGGTCGAAGTACACGAGGTCCTGACCGGAGGCGGCGGAGTGGGCCTTGAGGTCGTAGTCGGTGCGGTTGGCCACGCCCTCCAGCTCGGAGAACTCGTTGCCACCGAAGTTGAAGCGGTACTCGATGTCGGCGGTGCGCTTCGAGTAGTGGGAGAGCTTCTCCTTCGGGTGCTCGAACCAGCGGATGTTCTCCTCGCGGATGCCGAGGCCGCGGTACCAGTTCCAGCGCTCGGCCATCCAGTACTCCTGCCACTGCTCGTCCTCGCCCGGCTTGACGAAGAACTCCATCTCCATCTGCTCGAACTCGCGCGTGCGGAAGATGAAGTTGCCCGGAGTGATCTCGTTCCGGAAGGACTTGCCCATCTGCGCGATGCCGAAGGGCGGCTTCTTGCGCGAAGTGGTCTGCACCTGGGCGAAGTTGGTGAAGATGCCCTGGGCGGTCTCGGGGCGCAGGTACGCCTTGGAGTCCTGGGTCGGGCCGAGGTGCGTCTCCAGCATGCCGGAGAACTGCTTGGGCTCGGTGAACTGACCCTTCACGCCGCAGTGGGGGCAGTTGACGTCGGCGAGGCCGTTGGCCGGCGGGCGGCCGTGCTTGGCCTCGTACGCCTCTTCAAGGTGGTCCGCGCGGTGGCGCTTGTGACAGGCGGTGCACTCGGTCAGCGGGTCCGAGAAGGTCGCGACGTGACCGGAGGCCACCCAGACCTCCGGGGCCAGGATCACGGACGAGTCGAGGCCGACGATGTCCTCACGCCCGGTGACCATCGCCTTCCACCACTGGCGCTTGATGTTCTCCTTGAGCTCGACACCCAGCGGGCCGTAATCCCAGGCGGCCTTGGAGCCGCCGTAGATCTCACTGCAAGGGAAAACGAAGCCACGGCGCTTGCTCAGGCTGACGATGGTGTCGATCTTGTCGGCGGCCACGGTGCTCTCTTCATTAACGAGGACGAACGGCGAAGCCTTTAGGTTACCGGCGCCCGCACCCTCCCCTTCAAATCGGATCCCCCTCCACGGCCCCGGGGCAGCACTCCCACCCGGCTTGTTGACAACGGTTTCCATTTTTGATGAAAATGGATGTCATGAACGTACGACGCCTCATACCCGCAGCCGCCCTCGCCGGAGCCGTCGCCCTCGGCGCCACGGCCCTCACCGCCTGCTCCGGAGCCAGCGCCGCCGGCAACGGCGCCGACGGCAAGCTCGACGTGACGGCGTCGTTCTACCCGATGCAGTTCCTCGCCGAGAAGATCGGCAAGGACCACGTGAAGGTCTCCACCCTGACGAAGCCGGGTGTCGAGCCGCACGACCTGGAGATCACCCCCAAGCAGACCGCGCAGCTCGGCGAGGCCGACGTGGTCCTCTACCTCAAGAGCCTGCAGCCCGCCGTCGACAAGGCCGTCGAGCAGTCCGGCGTGAAGAACGTCGTCGACGCCGCGACCCTCACCACGCTGGAGGCCCACGGCGCCTCCGGCCACGACGACCACGGCCACGCCGCCGAAGGCGAGGGCGGGGCCGAGGGCCACGACCACGGTCACGGCGAGGCCGGCGAGGACCCGCACGTCTGGCTCGACCCCGCCAAGTACGCGGAGATCGCCAAGGGCGTCGGCGCGGCCCTGGAGAAGGCCGACCCCGGCCACGCGGCGGACTACAAGAAGAACACCGAGGCGCTGGTCGCCGAACTGAACACGCTGGACACGGAGTTCAAGGACGGCCTGAAGAACACGGCCTCCCGGACCTTCATCACCACCCACTCCGCCTTCGGCTACCTCGCCGAGCGCTACGGCCTCGACCAGGAGGGCATCTCCGGCGTCGACCCCGAGTCCGAGCCCAGCCCGGCCCGCATGAAGGACCTCCAGGCCGTGGCGGCGAAGGACAACGTGAGCACGGTGTTCTTCGAGACCCTGGCCAGCGACAAGACGGCCAGGACCCTCGCGAAGGACACCGGCCTGAAGACCGACGTGCTCGACCCGCTCGAGGGAATCACCGACGGCTCCCAGGGCGCTGACTACTTCGAGGTCATGCGGTCGAACCTGAAGAACCTCCAGACGGCGCTCGGAGCCAAGTGATGACAGCAGCAGCAACGGAGGCGCGAGCCATGCAGTCCACGCCGGGGCAGGCAGCGGACCAGCCCGTCATATCCCTGCGCGGGGCCACGGCCTCGCTCGGCTCGCGCCCCGTGCTGCGCGGCGTCGACCTCACCGTCCACCGCGGCGAGGTCGTCGCCCTCCTCGGCGCCAACGGCTCCGGCAAGTCCACGGCCGTCCGCGCCGTGGTCGGCCAGGTCCCGCTGACCGACGGGGAGCTGTCCCTCTTCGGTACGGACTTCAAGCGCTTCCGCTCGTGGTCGCGGATCGGGTACGTCCCGCAGCGCACCACCGCCGCCGGCGGCGTCCCCGCCACCGTCCGGGAGGTCGTCTCCGCCGGACGCCTCGCCCGCTCCCGCTTCGGCCTGCTGCGCCGGGCCGACAAGGACGCCGTGAGCCGCGCCCTGTCCCTCGTCGACATGGACGCGTACGCCGACGCCTCGGTCAACGCCCTCTCCGGCGGCCAGCATCAGCGCGTGCTCATCGCCCGGGCCCTCGCCGTCGAGCCCGAACTCCTGATCATGGACGAGCCGATGGCGGGCGTGGACCTCGACAACCAGGCGGTCCTCGCGAACGCCCTGCGCACCCAGGTCGACGCCGGCGTGACCGTCCTGCTCGTCCTGCACGAGCTGGGCCCGCTGGAGCCGCTGATCGACCGGGCCGTCGTGCTGCGCGACGGCTGCGTCGTCCACGACGGCCCGCCCCCGGAGGCCGTGGGCCAGCACGCCCTGCCCGGCCACGACCACGTACACCCCCACGCGGCGCACGACGCCGAGCCCCTCCGGACGGGACTCCTGAGCTGATGGAACTCCTCGACTACCCCTTCATGGTGCGGGCGCTGATCGCGGCCGCACTGGTCGGCGTCACCGCGCCCGCGATCGGCACGTACCTCGTCCAGCGCCGCCAGGCCGTCATGGGCGACGGCCTCGGCCACGTGGCCATGACCGGCGTCGCGCTCGGTTTCGTCCTCAACACCAGCCCGGTCTGGATGGCGACCCTGGTGGCCGTCGTCGGCGCCATCGGCATGGAGCTGATCCGCTCCCGCGGCAAGACCAGCGGCGACGTGGCGCTCGCCATGCTGTTCTACGGCGGCCTGGCCGGCGGCGTCATGATCATCAGCGTGGGCGGGGGCTCCACGGCCAAGCTGCTCAGCGCGATGTTCGGTTCGATCACCACGGTCGCGTCCGAGGACGTGATCGCCGTGGCGGTCCTCTCCGCGTTCGTCCTCGCCGTCACCATCGGCCTGCGCCGGCAGCTGTTCGCCGTCTGCCAGGACGAGGAGTTCGCCCGGGTCACCGGCCTGCCGGTGCGCCTCCTGAACCTGCTGATCATCGTGACCGCCGCGGTCACCGTGACCGTCGCCATGCGCATCGTCGGCCTGCTGCTGGTCAGCGCCATGATGGTGATCCCCGTGGCGGCCGCCCAGCGGGTCACCCGCGGGTTCACCGCGACGCTGTCGCTGGCCATGGCGATCGGCCTGGTCGTCTCCCTGACCGGCACGGTCACCACGTACTACGTCGAGGCCCCCTCGGGCGCGGCCATCGTGCTGCTCGCCATCGGCGTCTTCATGGCGATGACCGCCCTGTCGACGCCGCTGGCCAGGCGCCGGGCGAAGGCCGCCCGCGCGGCCGAGGAGGTCTGCACCCGGGACGACGTGAAGGTCTAGGAGGGCCGACCGCCTGGCACAATGGGCCCGAGCCGAACGCCCGAGGCCCATACGAGGAGGAACCGGTGGCGACTGCGCCTGGCGAGATGAATACCGCGCCAGTACGAGGACGATCCACCCGGCAGCGGGCCGCCGTGGCGGCGGCGCTGGACGAGGTGGACGAGTTCCGCAGCGCCCAGGAACTCCACGACATGCTCAAGCACCGTGGCGACTCCGTGGGCCTGACCACCGTGTACCGCACCCTCCAGTCGCTCGCGGACGCCGGCGAGGTCGACGTCCTGCGCACCAGCGACGGCGAGTCGGTCTACCGCCGCTGCTCCACCGGCGATCACCACCACCACCTGGTCTGCCGCAAGTGCGGCAAGGCGGTCGAGGTGGAGGGTCCGGCCGTGGAGAAGTGGGCGGAGTCGATCGCCGCCGAGCACGGCTACGTGAACGTGGCCCACACGGTGGAGATCTTCGGCACCTGCGCGGACTGCGCCGCCGCAGGCTAGCGGCGCCCGTCGGCCGGCTAGAGCCGGCGCAGGTTCCGGTCCAGGACCGCCCGGATCCGGTCGATGTCCTCGGGGACCGCGGTGGCCCGCTTCGGGAGCCAGCCCAGGGTTCCGCCGGCGAAGACGAAGACGAACAGGTTCCGGGTCTCCGTCCACCCCCGGTACCTGTCCCACTCGTACGCGACCACCGTGCCGTCGGGCCGGTGGTTGGACAGGCCCCGTTCGGTGACCACGCAGCGGTACTCCGGGTGCTCCGCCGCCCAGCGGTACATCCGGCGGGCGAGCCGGTACAGGTCCAGACCGAGACAGAGGGCGCCCAGCGCCGACCCCGCCCCGGCCGCGAAGGCCAGACCGGCCGGGCTCGTCCCCCGTCCGTGCTGCACCACGATCAGTGCGGCCGGAACCAGCGGAACCAGTACCAGCCAGAGCAGGGCCTGCCGCCGCCCCGCCGGCGCCCGGACCGCGCGCCAGCGCAGCACCTCCCGCACGTCGCGGCGGGCCGGGCCGTAGTACAGCTCCACCGCCCAGCCAGTCGTGTCCATGACGGTGGAGCCTAGACGGCCCAGCGGGCGCTTCAGCCCGAGGAGCCCTCCGCCTGGTTCGGGACCGCGCCGCCGAAGCGGCGGTCGCGCTGGGCGTACTCCAGGCACGCGGCCCAGAGGTTGCGGCGGTCGAAGTCGGGCCACAGCACGTCCTGGAAGACCATCTCCGCGTACGCGCTCTGCCAGAGCAGGTAGTTGGAGGTGCGCTGCTCGCCGCTGGGCCGCAGGAACAGGTCCACGTCCGGCATGTCCGGGTAGTACATGTACTTCGCGAAGGTCTTCTCGTTCACCTTCGACGGGTCGAGCCGGCCCGCCGCCACGTCGCGGGCGATCGCCTGCGCCGCGTCCGCGATCTCCGCGCGGCCGCCGTAGTTGACGCAGAAGTACAGGGTCATCGCGTCGTTGTCGACGGTCTGCTCCTGGGCCACCTGGAGCTCTTGGACGACCGACTTCCACATCTTCGGCATGCGCCCCACCCAGCGGATGCGGATGCCCAGCTCGTTCATCTCGTCGCGGCGGCGGCGGATGACGTCGCGGTTGAAGTTCATGAGGAAGCGGACCTCGTCGGGCGAGCGCTTCCAGTTCTCCGTCGAGAAGGCGTACAGGGAGAGGTTCTTGACGCCCATCTCCAGGCAGCCCTTGAGCACGTCGAGCACGACGCCCTCGCCCACCTTGTGCCCCTCGGTGCGCGGCAGACCGCGCTCCTTGGCCCAGCGGCCGTTGCCGTCCATGACGACCGCGACGTGGTTCGGGACCAGCTCGCCGGGGATCTTCGGCGGCCGCGCACCGGACGGGTGCAGCTCGGGAACCTTGTACTCGCGGCGAGAGCGTCCCAGAATCCCGCGTCGTGCCATGTGCCCAGCTCCTATTTCTCGACGTAACGAAGGGAGCGTAGCCCGCGCTCCAGATGCCAGTGCAAATAGGCGGAGACCAGCCCGCTGCCCTCCCGCACGTGACGCGGCTCGCACGCGTCGGCATGGTTCCAGTCACCCGTCAGCAGTGCGCTGAGCAGGGCGATGGCCTCCGACGAGGGTACGACGCTGCCGGGCACCCGGCAGTCCCCGCATATCACTCCGCCCGCGGCGACGGAGAAGTGGCGGTTGGGGCCGTGGATGCCGCACTTGGCGCAGTCCTGGAAGCTGGGCGCGTAGCCGTTGACGGCGAGGGAGCGCAGCAGGAAGGCGTCGAGGATCAGGTGCGGCTCGTGTTCGCCGCGCGAGAGGGTGCGCAGCGCGCCGACGAGGAGCAGGTACTGCTGGACGGAGGGCTCGCCCTCGTTCTCCGTGAACCGCTCGGCGGTCTCCAGCATCGCGGTGCCGGCGGTGTAGCGGGCGTAGTCGGTGACGATGCCGTTGCCGTACGGGGCGATGATCTCGGTCTGGGTGCAGAGCGGCAGGCTGCGGCCGATCAGCTCGCCGCCGCGGGCGAAGAACTGCACGTCGGCGTGGGAGAAAGGTTCCAGCCGGGAGCCGAACTTGGATTTGGTGCGCCGGACCCCGCGGGCGACGGCCCGCACCCGGCCGTGGCCCCGGGTCAGCAGCGTGATGATGCGGTCCGCCTCACCCAGCTTCTGGGTGCGCAGCACGATGCCGTCGTCGCGGAACAGACTCATGCGCCCATTGTCCCCTGCGGTCCGGCCGTACGGGAACGCGCGCACGGACGGGGCCGGACGACGCCGGCCCCCGCCTCGGACCGGGGTCCGGGCGGGGGCGGGCGCCCGTGGGGGACTCCCGTGGGGGGATCAGGGAGCGGGGGTTGCGGCGTCCCCCGCCGCGACGGCCGTGCCGTCGGCCTTCCCGGACCCGGCAGCGGGCTTCGCTGCCCCGCCGTCCGCCGTCCCGGCACCGTCGTCCGCCGGACCGGTCTCGGCCGGGCCGGTCTCCGCAGGGCCCGTCTCCGCAGGGGCCGCCACCTGGGCGGGCAGCTCGATGCGGGGGACGGACGGCGCGCCGTCCGCGGCCAGGCCGTTGAAGACCAGGTTGAGGACGATGGCGGCGGTGGCGCCGAGGGTGACGCCGCTGTTCAGCAGCGAGGACAGGTCCGCGTCCATGTGCTGGGTGAAGAACACCGGGACGGTCGCGGGGAGCAGGGCGAAGGCGAGGGAGACGCCGACGATCAGCGCGTTCTTCTCCTCCTTGAGGTCCACCTTGCCCAGGGTCTGGATGCCGGCCAGCGCGACCATGCCGAACATGACCGTCGCGGCCCCGCCCAGGACCCCGTGCGGCACGGCGGCGACGATCGCGGCGGCCTTGGGGAGCAGACCGAGCACGATCATGAAGACGCCGGCGGCGACGACCACGAACCGGCTCTTGACCTTCGTCATCCGCACCAGGCCGACGTTCTCGGCGAAGGCCACGTACGGGAAGGAGTTGAGGACGCCGCCGAGGGCGGTCGCGGCGCCGTCGGCGCGCAGGGCGCGGGCCACGGTCTCGCTGTCGATGTCCTTCTCGACGATCTCGCCGACGGCGTAGGTGTCACCGGTCGTCTCGACCATGGTGATCAGCATGACGATGAGCATCAGGACGATCGGGAACCACTCGAACTTCGGCATGCCGAAGTGGAAGGGGGTGGTGACGCCGATCCAGCCGGAGTCGCCGACGTCGCCGAACTTCGCGTCGCCGAGGAGGAACGCGACGGCGGTGCCGCCGACCAGGCCGAGGAGGATGGAGATGCTGGAGAGGAACGGCTTGCCGATCTTCATCAGGACGAGGATGAAGAGCATCGTGCCGCCCGCGTAGGCGAAGTGCTTCGGGTCGCCGAAGTCGGGGCTGCCGACGCCGCCGGCGGCGTCGTTCAGGCCGACCGGGATCAGGACGATGCCCAGGACGGTGATCACCGTGCCGGTGACGACCGGCGGGAAGAGCCGCATGACCGACCGGAACGCCTTGGCCGGCAGCCAGGCGAAGGCGAAGGTCGCGATGCCCGCGGTGATCACGGCGCCGTAGATGACCAGCAGCGCGGCGGTGCCGCCTCCCGCACCGAGACCGATGGCGATCATCGGCGAGACGGCGGTGAAGGTGACGCCCTGGATGAGGGGCAGCCGCGCGCCGATCCGGCCTATGCCCCAGGCCTGGATGATCGAGGCGATGCCGCAGGTGAACAGGTCCGCGTTGATCAGGTAGACGAGCTGCTCGGGGCTCAGCTTCAGCGCGTTGCCGACGATGATCGGGACGATCACCGCGCCGGCGTAGAACGCGAGTACGTGCTGGAAGCCGTACAGCGCGAGCTTGGGGAGGGGGAGCACCTCGTCGACCGGGTGCGTGCTCTGCTGTCCGTTGGCGGAAAGCCGGGCGGCGACACGTGCCATCTCTGCCTTGCCCTTCAAGAGGTGAGGTAAGTGAGAGGAGTTCTGGTGAGCCCTGGCCGGAGTGGGTCGCTAACCCGTTGGTCCGTCAGGGTGGTCAGGAGTTCACGTGCATCGAAGCCCCGCGGTGTTACCGGCGGCGTCTCGTCGTGTGACCGGAATTGAACGCCTGTGGGGGTCCTCACAGATATCGTCGACTGCTACAAACTGTTGACTGTTCGGGGCGCCCGATTCAGAGGTTCCGCCCATGGCCAGGCAGCGGGCGCAGGGGGTAAAGGCGGATGCGCGGGCGTAGGTGCCGCGTGCTGCGCTCCTGCGAAGGGCTGCGCGCCACCCCATGCCGCTACGCGCGTCCACCGCGTTCCGGCCGGCAAACCGGCGGGCCGTGCTCCGGCCGCCCCCGGGCACCCCGGAGCGACCCGCTCCACGGGCTCGTACGGGCCGTCGCCGCGCCGCTCCGGTGCCGCGAGGCCGGATCGTTACGTCGGGAGGGCCCGTTCCGGGCCGGTATGGGCGCCCCGCACGCGACGGGAACCGAAAGGATCAGGCCCGGGCGGCCGCATACGACCACGGGCGCGCGCGGGCGCCCCGGCCCGGGGCGGGGCAGGGGCGCCTGCGCGGGCGCTTCCGCAGTGGCCGTCGGCGGGCCGTCAGGGGGCCCGTACCGCCGACAGCAGCCGGGCGACCTCGTCCGCGTCGATCCGCAGCGCCGCGCCCACCGTGGCGAGCACCTCGCGCTCGGCCGGGATGTACGGGCCGTCCGCGAGCGCGATCCGCGCGCCCTGCAGCAGGATCGATTCGCGGCCGGGGGCGGCGAGGTGCGGAGCCAGCGGCTCCAGGGCCTCGTGGAGCTCTATCGACAGCGCGGCCCCGCAGCACTCGGGCACGTCGTACAGCCCGAGCCGGCCCTCGTCGCTGCACAGCGCGTCCACGAGGGACTCCAGCTGCTCCTCCCCGCAGTCCTGGAACCCCGCGGCCCGTACGGCGCACACGGCGGCTTCCAGCGCGCTGCGGGAGGCCGTACCGCCCGCGGCCAGCACGGCCAGCGCCACGGTGTGCACCGCGTCGCGCAGCAGCGCCGTGAAGCGGGTGGTGGTCAGGTGGTCCAGGACGTCGGTGTCGAAGCGCTCACGGCAGGCGTGGCACTCCACGACGGGCCCGGCGAGCCCGCGGGGCAGCAGCGGCACCCCGAGCACGGTGAAGCGGCGGCGCCCGGTGCGCCGGCGGTAATTCCGGTCGCCACCGCAGGCGGGGCAGAAGAACTCCCCGTCGCCCACGGTGCTCCAGGTGGTACGGGTGCCCCAGACCCTCAGCTTCCGGCCGTCCCCACCCCGAACTGGCAGCACGTCGCACCTCCGTAACCTTCCGGCAACATCGCCGGGTGGGCGTGATGTTAGCCACATCGGTGAGGATGCGTCAGTCGTGTGACAGGACAACCTTGCCGCGGGACGGGGACTTGGCCGGTCTGCGCCCCCGCGCACGCCCCCGTTTTCCGGGCCGTACCGGGCCCCGGGAACGGCGGAACCCCGCCCCTCCCCGGAGGGAGGCGGCGGGGTCGCGCGGCGGGAGTGTCAGCGGCCCGCGCGGTTGACGGCGGAGATGACCGCCTTCAGGGAGGCGCGGGTGGTGTTGGCGTCGGTGCCGATGCCCCACAGGACGCGGCCGTCGATCGCGCACTCGATGTACGAGGCGGCCACGGCGGAGGCGCCCTCGCTCATGGTGTGCTCGGTGTAGTCCAGCAGGCGGGCGTCGATCCCGATGCCGGCCAGCGCGTCGAAGAAGGCCGAGATCGGACCGTTGCCGGTGCCGTGCAGCACGGTGTCCACGCCGTCCACGACCGCCTCGACGGTCAGGGTGTCCGTGCCGTCCTTGTCGGTGGTGGTCTGGCCGGAACGCAGCTGGATGCGACCCCACGGGTTCTCGGGGTTGGGCAGGTACTCGTCCTGGAAGACGGACCAGATCGCCTTCGGCGTGACCTCGCCGCCCTCGGAGTCGGTCTTGGCCTGGATGATCCGGGAGAACTCGATCTGCATGCGGCGCGGCAGGTCCAGCTTGTGGTCGTTCTTCAGGACGTAGGCGATGCCGCCCTTGCCGGACTGCGAGTTGACCCGGATGACGGCCTCGTAGGAACGGCCGACGTCCTTCGGGTCGATGGGCAGGTACGGGACCGCCCACTCCAGGTCGTCCACGGTCTTGCCGGCGGCGGCCGCGTCGGCCTCCATGGCGTCGAAGCCCTTCTTGATGGCGTCCTGGTGGGAGCCGGAGAAGGCGGTGTAGACCAGGTCGCCCGCGTAGGGGTGGCGCGGGTGGACCTCCATCTGGTTGCAGTACTCGCTGGTGCGGCGGATCTCGTCGATCTGCGAGAAGTCGATCTGCGGGTCGATGCCCTGGGAGAACAGGTTCATGCCCAGGGTGATCAGGTCGACGTTGCCGGTGCGCTCGCCCTGTCCGAACAGGCAGCCCTCGATGCGGTCGGCGCCGGCCATCAGCGCCAGCTCGGCGGCGGCGACGGCGGTGCCCCGGTCGTTGTGCGGGTGCACGGAGATGCAGATGTGCTCGCGGCGGGTCAGGTTGCGGGCCATCCACTCGAAGCGGTCGGCGTGCGTGGACGGCGTCGAGCGCTCGACGGTGGCGGGCAGGTTCAGGATGATCTCGCGGCCCTCGCCCGGCTGCCAGACGTCGCAGACGGCCTCGCAGACCTCCAGGGCGAAGTCCAGTTCGGTGTCGGTGAAGATCTCCGGGCTGTACTGGTAGCCGAAGGTCGTCTCCGGGCCCAGCAGCTTCTCGGCGTACTCCATGACCAGGCGGGTGCCGTCGACGGCGATCTGCTTGATCTGCTCCTTGGAGCCGCGGAAGACGACCCGGCGGAAGGTCGGGGCGGTCGCGTTGTACAGGTGCACGGTGGCGCGGTGGGCGCCGACCAGGGACTCCACGGTCCGCTCGATCAGGTCCTCGCGGGCCTGGGTCAGTACGGAGATGGTGACGTCGTCCGGGATCGCGCCCTCTTCGATGATGGAGCGCACGAAGGCGAAGTCCGTCTCGCCGGAGGAGGGGAAACCGACCTCGATCTCCTTGTAGCCCATGCGCACCAGCAGGTCGAACATCTCGCGCTTGCGGGCCGGGGTCATCGGGTCGATCAGCGACTGGTTGCCGTCGCGCAGGTCGGTCGACAGCCAGCGGGGAGCCCGGGTGACGCGGGCGTTCGGCCAGGTGCGGTCCGGGATCTCGACCTGCTCGTAGAAGCCGTACTTGTGGATCGGCATCCCGGAGGGCCGCTGGGTGTGGGTCGCGTTCGTGATGGGCGTGGGGCGACCGACAAAAGGCTGCTGGCTCATGGCGTTGGGCTCCTCGCGTGTCCGCGTGTAGTTCGCTGGGACGGCCGACGGGCGGTCGCAAAACCGCAACACCAAACTCCGCGGGGAGGGGGCCGGCCTACGACTACAGACCCTCGCCGCGGCAGCTAAGGAGAAGCAGCCCGAAACGCATGATGGGCCGAGCCTAGCCGAGCCGCGCGGTGCGCGGGGGTCCTGTTTCAGTATGCAAGACCCACCAGTCCGATTTGTACTGAATGTGAGCTACGCCGCTTAAGGTGCCGCTCAAGTCCGTGGGGTCCGTCAATCCGGTGCGCCCGCGTTCAGACGTGCGAATGAATCATGGTTGCAGGTAGTGACAGCAACGTGACCCGCTGCCACATTGCCGAGCATGGACGCCTCTCCCACCCGCCGCCACCCCGTCTTCTGCACGGTCGTGCCGCCGCACCTGCTCGACCGCATCGCCCGCTCCCGCAATCCCCGCTTCGCCGATCTCGCGCAGGCCACCCTCGAACGCGACTCCCTCCTGCGCACCCGCCGCCGGGTCACCACGGTCCGGGGCGTCACGGCCCCCGCCCCGGCCGCGCCGGCCCCCGACCGGCCCGACCGGACCGTGTACGACGCCCAGCACCGGACCCGGCTGCCCGGGCGCAAGGTCCGCGAGGAGGGCGGGCCCGTCAGCGGGGACGTCACCGTCAACCGCGCGTACGCCGGGCTCGGGGCGACGTACGAGCTGTTCCTGACCGCCTTCGGGCGCCGCTCGATCGACGACGCCGGGCTCCCGCTCGACGCGACCGTCCACTACGGCGAGGAGTACAACAACGCCTTCTGGGACGGGCAGCAGATGGTCTTCGGCGACGGCGACGGCGAGCTCTTCCTCGACTTCACCGTGTCGGTGGACGTCATCGGCCACGAGCTCGCGCACGGAGTCACCCAGTACACGGCGAACCTGGAGTACCACGGCCAGTCGGGCGCCCTCAACGAATCCGTGTCGGACGTCTTCGGCTCCCTCATCAAGCAGTACTCGCTCGACCAGACGGCCGACCGCGCGGACTGGCTGATCGGGGCCGGCCTGCTGGGGCCCGCCGTCGACCGGGGCCAGGCCCTGCGGTCTATGAAGGCGCCCGGGACGGCGTACGAGGACGACGAGCTCGGCAAGGACCCGCAGCCGGCCACGATGGACGACTACGTCGACACCGTCCGCGACAACGGCGGGGTCCACATCAACTCCGGCATCCCGAACCACGCCTTCTACATCGTGGCGAGCGAGCTGGGCGGCAAGGCCTGGGAGCGGGCCGGACAGATCTGGTACGACGCCCTGACCGGCGGGGAGCTCGCCACGGACGCCGACTTCCGGGACTTCGCCCGGGTGACCGCGGCGGCGGCCGTGGCCCGGTACGGGGAGGGCGGCGCGGAGCACCAGGCGCTCCAGAAGGCGTGGTCCGCGGTCGGGCTGGGGTAGGAGGCGGACATGCGGATCTCAGTGGTGCGGACGGGCGGCTTCGCGGGCATCGAGCGACGGGGCGAGGTGGACACCTCCGGACGGCCGGACGAGGACGAGTGGCGGGACCTGGCCCTGCGGGCGCTGCGGACCGGCCCGCCCTGCGATCCGGCGGACCCGTCGGGCGGCGTCCGGGACGGATTCTCGTACACGGTCACCGTGGACGGGCGGACGGTGTCGTTCCGCGACCCGCACCTCTCGGACGCGCAGCGGGCGCTGGTCTCGCGGGTCCTGAAAGAAGGTGCCTGAGCCGGACCGCTTTGCTTGGATGACCGGATGAGCGAGCGAGTGACCGACGAGACGACGCTGTCCGAGCTGGAGCGGTACTACGACACGGTGCCCCGCGAAGGCGGGGCCCGGGCCGAGGACTTCGGACCGCTGACCCTCTTCGTGCAGGAGGGCGCGGGCTGGCCGTACTACGCGCGGCCCGCGCCCGGTGGTCCCGCGGCGACCGCCGACGACGTACGGCGGGTCGCGGAGCGCCAGCGCGAGCTCGGGGTCCCCGAGGCCTTCGAGTGGGTGGCCGAGACCACCCCCTCGCTCCGCGCGGCCGTGGAGGGGGCGGGGCTGCACGTCCACGCCCACCCGCTGATGGTGCTGGACCCGGACGCGGTACGGCCCCCCGCGCACCCGGAGGTACGGCTGCTGGGCGCGGACGACCCGCTGCTGGCGGCGGCCGTGGCCGTCCCGTCCCTGGCCTTCGCGGCGCCGGGCACGGCGGTGGGCGGGGCCGGACCCGCCGAACTGGCCGCGGCGCTGGCCGGGCCGGACGCCGAGGCCGGCCGGGCGCGCGTCGCGGACAGGATCGCGTCGGGCCGCTCGGCGATGGCCGCGGCCGTACGGGACGGCGTGGTGCTGTGCTCCGGCCTGTACAACCCGGTGGGCGACGTGGCCGAGGTGGTCGGCGTGGGCACGCTGCCGTCGGCGCGCCGGCAGGGCCTGGCCCTCGGCGTCACGTCGGCGCTCGTCGCGGCGGCCCGCGAGCGGGGCGCCCGTACGGTCTTCCTCTCGGCGGGCGACGAGGACGTGGCCCGCATCTACGGCCGCATCGGCTTCCGCCGGGTGGCGACGGCCCTGATCGCGGAGCCGCAGGACGCGTAGTTTGCCGGAACGGCAACGAGGTTTGCCCGGGCGGTCGGGACGGGCGGAGCATCGGTGGTGTCCGCACCGTCACCGGTCGAGGAGTGATCCCGTGTCCGTACAGCCCCCGCACCCGCAGCCGCACGCAGAGCACGAGCACGAGCAGCAGGCGCCGCACCCGCACCAGGAGCACCCGCACGAGCCGGTCGACGAGGGCGGCGAGCGGTACTGGGACGGCCGGTACGGCGAGAGCGACCGGATCTGGAGCGGCGAGCCCAACGCCGCCTTGGTCCGGGAGACGTCACAGCTTCCCCCCGGCCGGGCCCTGGACCTCGGCTCCGGCGAGGGCGGCGACGCCATCTGGCTGGCCCGGCGCGGCTGGCGGGTCACCGGTACGGACATCTCCGGAGTGGCGCTGGAGCGCGCGGCCGGGCACGCCGCCGAGGCGGGGGTCGGCGACCTCGTGGAGTGGCAGCGGCACGACCTGGCCGAGTCGTTCCCGGCCGGGGAGTTCGACCTGGTGTCGGCGTGCTTCCTGCACACGTACGGGGAGTTCCCGCGCGAGCGGATCCTGCGCACCGCGGCCGCCGCGGTGGCCCCCGGCGGGACCCTGCTGATCGTCGGCCACGGCGGCTGGGCCCCCTGGCAGGAGAACCCGCACCCGGAGGTGCACTTCCCGACGCCCGGCGAGGTCGTGGAGCAGCTGGAGCTGCCCGAGGGGGACTGGGAGGTGCTGGTGGCCGAGGACCACGAGCGGATCCAGGTCCAGCCCGACGGCACGCCCGGGACCCGCACGGACAACGCGGTCAAGGTCCGCCGGCTGCGCTGACGCCGGCCGGGGCGCCTCCGGCCCTCCCCCGCCCGCCCTCCCCCGCAGCCCCGACGACCCCGACAGCCCCTGCCCGGCCGGGCAGGGGCTGTCGGGGTCGGTCAGCCGGGGTCGGTCAGACGGGATCCGTCAGAAGCCGAGCTTGCGGAGCTGCTTGGGGTCGCGCTGCCAGTCCTTGGCGACCTTCACGTGCAGGTCGAGGAAGACCGGGGTGCCGAGCAGCGCCTCGATGTGCTTGCGCGACTTCATCCCGACCTCCTTCAGGCGGGCGCCCTTCGGGCCGATGATGATGCCCTTCTGGCTCGGCCGCTCGATGTAGACGTTCGCGTGGATGTCGAGCAGCGGCCGGTCGGCGGGGCGGTTCTCGCGCGGGATCATCTCCTCGACGACCACGGCGATGGAGTGCGGGAGCTCGTCGCGCACGCCCTCCAGCGCGGCCTCGCGGATCAGCTCGGCCACCATCACCATCTCGGGCTCGTCGGTGAGGTCGCCCTCCGGGTACAGCGGCGGGCTCACGGGCAGCAGCGGCGCGATCAGGTCGGCCAGCAGCTGGACCTGGGTGTCGCCGACCGCCGAGACGGGCACGATCTCGGCCCACTCGAAGCCGAGCTCGGCGCCGAGCTGGTGGATCGCGAGGAGCTGCTCGGCGAGCTGCTTGGACTCGACCAGGTCGGTCTTGGTCACGATGGCGATCTTGGGGGTCTTCTTGATCCCCGCGAGCTCCTTCGCGATGAACTTGTCGCCGGGGCCCAGCTTCTGGTCGGCCGGCAGGCAGAAGCCGATCACGTCGACCTCGGACCAGGTGGCGCGGACGACGTCGTTGAGGCGCTCGCCGAGCAGGGTGCGCGGCTTGTGCAGCCCCGGGGTGTCGACGAGGACGAGCTGCGCGTCGGGGCGGTGCACGATCCCGCGGACGGTGTGGCGGGTGGTCTGCGGCCGGTTGGAGGTGATCGCGACCTTGGTGCCCACGAGTGCGTTGGTGAGGGTCGACTTGCCCGCGTTGGGGCGTCCGACGAAGCAGGCGAAGCCCGCACGGTGCGGGCTGGTGGACTCGGGGGAACGATCGCTCATACGGGCCATTCTCCCCGATGCCGCTCCCAGCGCCGACCAGGCCACGGCCCCGAGGACGCTCCCGCCCGCCAGCAGGGGGGCCAGGAGGGGGTGCGCGGCATGGCCGGCACGGCCCTGAGCTGTGGTTCCGTCGGCCACGGCCCGTACGGTCACCTCGGCCCATTCCGCGCCGGGAGGGTCCTCCCAGCGGGTGCGGAGCCGGACCTCCTGACCCGGCAGCAGCTCGGCCGGCACCCCGGTGAGCCCGCGGGCCACGAGGGTGCGGCCGAGGGCGCCGGTGGCGGTCAGGGCGGCCCGCGGGCGCAGGGTGACGTTGCCGGTGTTGCGGAGCGTGTACGCGACCTCCGCGCCGGAACCGCCCCGGCTGACGGAGACGCCCCGGACGGCGAGGGCGGGGGCGGTCGGCCCGGTCACCCGCAGGTACAGGCGCGCGGCGACGGCCTGCCGGACGCCGATCCCCCGGTCGGTGACGGCTCCGGGCCGCTCCTCCAGGGCCACGACGGCGCCCGGGTGGTCCCCCGGTTCGGCGCGGTCCGGGACGGTCACGGTGAAGCCGACGCTCACGGCCCCGCGGGCGGGCACGGTGACCCGCTCCCGGTCCAGCCTGGCCCAGGCGGCGGTGGCCCGGCGCGGCTCGTCGGGGCCGCGCAGGGCGAACCCGCCGTCCCGGGCGGTGTTGTAGGCGTCGGCGGCGTAGAGGCGGAAGGTGCGGGGGCGGTCGGTGCGGTTGGCGATGGTGACGGTGTCCGCGGCGGAGGCGCCGGGTGCGGCGGCGAGGTAGAAGTACGGGCGCTGGCCGACGGCGGTGGCGGCGGGCAGCACGGACCACTGCCCGTTGTCGGCGGCCCCGGCCGCCCCCGCGGTGCCCAGCAGGACGGCGGCCGGGGCGAGGGCGCCGAGCAACAGGGCACGCACGGCGGCGCCGCGCCGCGACCACGGGCCCACCGGCCGCGGACGGGGCGGCGGTGACGGCCGGGCGGCCACGGCCGGGTTCACCGGAGGGTCCACGACGGGGCCCACGACGGGGTTCACGACAGGGTGAGGGTCAGGACCGCCGTGTACGCGCCCGGCGGGGTGTAGCGGGGCACGTGGAGCGTGACCGCGGCGTCGACGGTGAAGTCGCCGCCCACCACGGCCCCGTCGGGGGTCGAGGCGAGCACCGCCCCGTCGGTGCCGACGGGGCCCGCGCTGCCCGGCGTACAGGGGCTGGGGCTGCCGGCCGCGGCGGTGCAGGAGGGGGTCCAGGAGAGGGCGGCGCCCGGGATGCGGACGCCGCCCGGACCCGTGAAGTCGGTGACCTTGCCGGTCAGGGACCAGCCGGCCGGGCCGCCTCGGGCGTCCTTGACGGTCACCGTCCCGATCCGGCCGGGGGCGGCGCCGCCGTCGCCGTACGGGACCGCGCCCAGCTCGATGTCCTCGCCCGCCTGCGTCATGCCGAGCGCCCCCGGCTCGACGGTGGCCGTGACCTTCCGGGTGCCCGGGGCCGGCGGGGCCGCGTCGATGACGGCGTACGCGGCCGGACCCGACCCCAGGCCCGCCGACCAGGCCGGCCCCTCGTACGCGACGACCCCGGTGGTGGCCCGGTCGGTGACGGGCAGCCGGGCCAGGGCCACGCCCGCCCCGTCGGCGGTGGCGGTGACCCGGTCGGCGGTCTCGGCGGCCCCGGCGCGGCCGGCCAGCGTCACGGACGTGCCCGGGGGGAAGCCCGCGGCGGTGACCTCGACGGCGGCGCCCGGCCTGCCGTGGGCGGCGCCGAGGAAGACGCTGCGCAGGTTGGCCGTGGGCAGCGCGGTCGAGGTGAGGCGCGCGGAGACGGGCGCCCCGGTGGTCGTGCACACGGTGTCGAGGTCCATGAGGTGGCTGGTGTGCAGGGTGTAGCCGCCCGGGGCGAGGGTGATCTCACCGGGGGCGGTGACCGTGAAGGTGCCCGTCATGGCGACGGGCGGGAGCGGCTCGCCCGCCCCGACGGGGTCGTTGCGCTCGGCGCCGACGACGGTGACCTCACCGCTCTGCGCGCCGGCCAGCAGGATCCGTCCGGTCGGGGTCACCACGTCCGCCGGGAGCGGAGCACCCACCGGGTTCACGGCGGGGGTCCGGGTCACCTGGTAGGTCACGGTGACGGTGTCCCCGACCCTCGGTGCCGGGTCGTCGACGGTGATCAGCGCCGTGGTGGGCCCCTCGGCGGGCGGGAGTCCGGCCTCCTGGGGCGCCGGGCAGTGCGTCGGGAAGTCCACCCGGCCCGGCACCCGGCCGGCGGGGGGCTCCCCCTCGGCGGCCGCGGGCGGGCCCAGCGCTCCCCCGGTCGCCGCCGCGAGCACCGCCATGCCGACGGCCGCCGACCATCTCCGGTTCCGCGCCCCTGTTCGCACTGCCCGCCCCCTGGGTTCCGTCCCGCCGACAGGGGGCCATTCACGAGCGGGCCGCGGCAGAAGTCAATGCGCGGACCCGGCACCGTCTGATGGCCCATCAGGAGATGTCAGGATGCCCGTACGGCGGCCCCGGCCGCGCCGCCTTCGCGGAAGGTGCGCCGGTACGCCGTCGGGCTCACCCCGAGCGCCGCCTGCACGTGTTTGCGCAGCGACTGGGCCGTCCCGAACCCCGTCTCCCGCGCCACCTGCTCCACCGGCAGGTCCGTCCGCTCCAGCAGCCGCCGCGCCCGCTCCACCCGCTGTCCGGTGATCCACTGCCCGGGGCTGATCCCCGACTCCTCGCGGAAGCGGCGCGTGAAGGTCCGTACCGACATGGCCTCCTGGCGGGCCAGGTCGGTCAGGCGCAGCGGCTCGTGCAGCCGGTCCAGCACCCACGCGCGCGCCGCCGTGGTGCTGGCGAGCTGCGGCTCGGGCACCGGGCGTTCGATGAACTGCGCCTGGCCGCCCTCCCGGTGGGGCGGCACGACGGTCCGCCGGGCCACCTCGTTCGCGACGGCCGCCCCGTGGTCGCGGCGCACGATGTGCACGCACAGGTCGATCCCGGCCGCGACCCCGGCCGAGGTCAGCACGTCCCCGTCGTCGGTGTAGAGCACTCCGGGGTCCACCCGCACGGCCGGGAAGAGCCGCTGGAAGTGCTCGGCGGAGGCCCAGTGGGTGGTGGCCGGCCGGCCGTCGAGGTACCCGGCGGCGGCCAGCACGTAGCCGCCGGTGCAGATCGAGACGAGCCGGGTGCCGGGGCGGATGTGCGCGAGGGCGGCGGCGAGCTCCCCGCTCAGCCGGCCGTGGTCGTAGACCGGCCCCAGCTCGTACGAGGCGGGGACCACCACCGTGTCGGCCGTGGCCAGCAGTTCGGGGCCGTGCTCGACGTGGACGGCGAAATCGGCGTCGGTGCGCACCGGCCCGGGGGCGAGCCCGCAGGTGAGGATCTCGTAGAGCGGCCGCCCGGCGGCGTCCTTGGCGCGTCCGAAGATGCGGTGCGGGATGCCGAGTTCGAAGGGCAGCAGCCCGGCGAGGGCGAGCACCACGACCCGGTGCGCGTCGGCGCTCCGCGGCTCCGCACGCTCCGGCCCGCCGCGCCCCGAGGACGAGGGCGTCGGGGGCGGGGGCGCGGACGTGGGCGCGGGCGCGGGCGCGGACGGCGCAGCGGACGACGGCAACGGTGACGGCTGCGGCTTCGCCTTCGGCTCCATGGCCCGATCGTAGCGAAGCATGACAGTCAGGCCACTGTCGGCCGGATCCCCGCAGGCCGGATGCTGTCCGCGTGACTCAGACAGCGCCCGCCTCCACGGCCACCCCGCCCGCCCCGCGCCCGGCCGGACGGGTCCACCGCGCGTGGTTCGTCGCGGCCGTCGCCTTCGTGACGATCATCGGCGCCGCCGGCTTCGCCTCCCTGCCCGGGCTGCTCATCGAGCCGCTGCACACGGAGTTCGACTGGTCCCGCGGCACGATCGCCTTCGCGGTCTCGGTGAACCTCGCGCTGTACGGACTCACCGCGCCCTTCGCCGCCGCGCTCATGGACCGCTTCGGCATCCGCCGGGTCGTGGCGGTGGCCCTGCTCGTCATATCCGGCGGCTCGCTCGCCACCGTGTGGATGACCGCGTCCTGGCAGCTGGTGCTGTTCTGGGGGGTCCTGGTGGGGCTGGGCAGCGGCTCGATGGCGCTCGCCTTCGCCGCGACGGTGACGAACCGCTGGTTCACGGCCCGGCGCGGGCTGGTCACCGGCGTCCTGACCGCCGCCGGCGCCTCCGGCCAGCTGATCTTCCTCCCGCTGCTGGCCTGGCTGGTGGAGCACCACGGCTGGCGCCCGGCGGCCGTGACCGTGTCACTGGCGGCGACGGCCGTCGTCCCGTTCGTCTGGCTGCTGCTGCGCGACCACCCGGCGGACGTGGGCCTCGCCCCGTACGGAGGCACGTACACCGCCAAGCCCGCCCCCGTCCCGGGGGCCGCGCGCCGGGCCGTGACGGTGCTGTTCAAGGCCGCGCGCACCGGTCCGTTCTGGCTGCTGGCCGGCACGTTCGCCATCTGCGGAGCCTCGACGAACGGCCTGGTGCGGACCCACTTCGTACCGGCCGCGCACGACGACGGCATGCCGGTCACGGCCGCGGCGGGGCTGCTGGCGGTGATCGGCGTGTTCGACGTCGTCGGCACGATCGCCTCGGGCTGGTTCACGGACCGCTTCGAGGCCCGGCGCCTGCTGGCCGTCTACTACGCCCTGCGCGGGGTGTCGCTGCTGTTCCTGCCGCTGCTGCTGGCGCCGTCGGTCCAGCCGCCGCTGGTCTTCTTCATCGTGTTCTACGGCCTCGACTGGGTCGCGACCGTCCCGCCGACCATCGCGCTGTGCCGGGAGCACTACGGCGACGACAGCGCGATCGTCTTCGGGTGGGTGCTGGCCTCGCACCAGGTGGGAGCGGCCGTGGTGGCCTTCCTCGGCGGCCTGGCGCGGGACGCCTTCGGCTCGTACGACGTCGTCTGGTACGCCTCGGGGGCGCTGTGCGCGATGGCCGCGCTGATGGCGATGGTGATCCGCCGGTCCCCCGCACGGCCCGCGCCCCCGCTGCCCGCGTCGGCCTGACCCCCTGACCCCGGATCGGATCGGAGCCGGCCGGGCGGGACGGCGCCCGCGGTCAGCCGGCCGGGGTGGTGGACTTCAGGGTGCCGTCCGGGCCGGCCAGCAGGACCGGGGTGTCCGGTCCGCCCAGGTCGCGGACGGCCGCGCGGTCGGCCTCGGCGGGCGCCTCGGCCGCGCTGACGACCGCGGCCGCCTCCAGGGACTGCGCCCCGCTGGCCACGGCCATCGCGACGGCGGTCTGCAGGGCGCTGAGCTTCAGGGAGTCGAGCTCCACCGTCCCGGCGACGTAGGTGCGGCCCGTCTCGTCACGCACCGCGGCCCCCTCGGGCACGCCGTTGCGGGCCCGGGCGCTGCGCGCCAGCGTGATGATCTTGCTGTCCTCGGGGTCGATCCCGGTGCTGTCGGTCATGGGCGGAAGCATAGGGAGCCCGCGGACCGGGCGCCCGGGCGGGGCCGCGCCCGGCCCCGCCGCGGCCCCGTCCCGCGACCGGTCAGGGGCGGTCGAGCCGCAGCCGCTCCGCCTTCGGCAGGCCCGCGACCACGAGGTCGTACGAGTCCTCGATCAGCTCCCGCACCAGGGCGTCCGGCAGCCCGTCCGGCCCGCCCACCGTCACGGTGTTCCAGTGCCGCTTGTTCATGTGGTAGCCGGGCACGATCGCCCCGTGCTCCTCGCGCAGCCGCACCGCCAGCTCGGGCTCGCACTTGAGGTTGACCTTCAGCGGTTCCCCGTCCAGCGCGGAAAGCGCGAACACCTTGCCCAGCACCTTGAACACCGAGGTCTCCGGGGTGAAGGGGAACTCCTCCACCGCCGCGTTGAAACCGAGGCAGCAGGCACGCAGCTGTTCCGGGGTCATTCGCCCTCCTCGCCCTCGGCCGCCGCCGGGGCGACCGGTTCGACCAGTACCGTCACGATCTTGTTCCGGCGGCCGGCCGGGGACTCGGCCGTCAGACGCAGCGGACGCCCGTCCGGAAGCTCCACCAGCGCCGAGGCACCCGCGATCGGCACCCGTCCGAGCGCCTTGGCGAGCAGCCCGCCGACGGTCTCCACGTCCTCGTCGTCGAAGGCCTCGACCTTGAACAGCTCGCCGAGGTCGGTGATGTCCAGACGCGCCGTGACCCGGTAGCTGTCCTCGCCCAGGTCCTCGACCGGCGGGATCTCCCGGTCGTACTCGTCGGTGATCTCGCCGACGATCTCCTCCAGGATGTCCTCGATGGTGACGATCCCGGCGGTGCCGCCGTACTCGTCGATGACGACGGCCACGTGGTTGCGCACCGACTGCATCTCGCGGAGCAGGTCGCCCGCGTTCTTGGTGTCGGGCACGAACAGGGCCGGCCGCATCACCGTCGAGACGAGGTCGGACTCCGCCTCCCGGCTGACGTGCGTCTTGCGGACGAGGTCCTTCAGGTAGACGATCCCGACGATGTCGTCCTCGTTCTCCCCGGTGACCGGAATGCGCGAGAAGCCCGACCGCAGCGCGAGCGTCGTCGCCTGACGGATCGTCTTGTACCGCTCGATGCAGATCAGGTCGGTGCGCGGCACCATCACCTCGCGCACCAGGGTGTCGCCGAGCTCGAAGACCTGGTGCACCATCCGGCGCTCGTCGTCCTCGATCAGCGATTCCTTCTCCGCCAGGTCCACCATCGCGCGCAGCTCCGCCTCGGAGGCGAACGGCCCCTTGCGGAAGCCCTTTCCGGGCGTGAGCGCGTTGCCGATGAGGATGAGCAGCTGCGGGATCGGACCCATGATCCGGGCGAGCGGCACGAGCACGTACGCCGCCGCCGTCGCGGTGTTCAGCGGGTGCTGGCGGCCGATCGTACGGGGGGACACGCCGACGGCGACGTAGGAGACCAGCACCATCACGGCTATGGCCACGAGCAGCGCGGTCCAGTTCTCGCCGAACTCGTCGAGGCAGACGTACGTGACGAGCACGCCCGCCGCCATCTCGCAGGTGACGCGGACCAGCAGCGCCACGTTGACGTAGCGGGTGGGGTCGGCGGAGACCTGGGCGAGCTTCGCGCTGCCGCGCCGGCCCTCGCGCACGGCCTGGTCGGCGCGGAAGCTGGAGATCCGGGCGATCCCGGACTCGGCGCACGCGGCGAACCAGGCGACGACCACCAGGAGGACGGCGCCGGTGATCAGCTGGGCGGCGTTCACGAGACGGTCGGGGCCGGGGACGGACCGGTCATGCCGCGCTCACCGCGCCAGCCGTCGACGATGGCCGCCTGCAGGCCGAACATCTCGACCTTCTCGTCCGGCTCCTCGTGGTCGTAGCCGAGCAGGTGCAGCACTCCGTGGACGGTCAGGAGCTGGAGCTCCTCGTCCATGGAGTGCTGCGTCGGGGCGTCCTCGCCCTGCTTCTTGGCGACCTCGGGGCAGAGCACGATGTCACCGAGGAGGCCCTGCGGGGGCTCCTCGTCGTCCTTCGTCGGCGGACGGAGCTCGTCCATCGGGAAGGACATGACGTCGGTGGGTCCGGGCAGGTCCATCCACTGGATGTGGAGCTGCTCCATCGCCCCCTCGTCGATCACGATGACGGAGAGCTCGGAGAGCGGGTGGATCCGCATCCGGGTGAGTGCGTAGCGGGCGATGTCGAGGATCGCCCGCTCGTCGACCTCGGTTCCGGACTCGTTGTTGACGTCGATCGACATGGTGCGCTGGGTTCTACTTCCGCTGATGGCCGTCCGGGGCCGGCCGGGTCTCGTCGTACTTCTCGTACGCGTCGACGATACGGCCGACCAGCTTGTGCCGGACGACATCCTCGGAGGTGAGCCTCGAGAAGTGGATGTCGGGCACGCCCTCCAGGATGTCCTGCACCTGCCGGAGCCCGCTCTTGGCGCCGCCGGGGAGGTCGACCTGCGTCACGTCGCCGGTGACGACGATCTTCGAGTCGAAACCGAGGCGGGTCAGGAACATCTTCATCTGCTCGGTGGTGGTGTTCTGCGCCTCGTCGAGGACGACGAACGCCTCGTTCAGGGTGCGACCCCTCATGTACGCCAGGGGCGCCACCTCGATCGTGCCCGCGGCCATCAGGCGCGGGATCGAGTCCGGGTCGATCATGTCGTGCAGGGCGTCGTAGAGCGGGCGCAGGTACGGGTCGATCTTGTCGAAGAGGGTGCCCGGCAGGAAGCCGAGCCGCTCCCCCGCCTCGACGGCGGGCCGGGTCAGGATGATCCGGCTGACCTGCTTGGACTGCAGCGCCTGCACGGCCTTGGCCATCGCGAGGTAGGTCTTTCCGGTACCGGCGGGGCCGATGCCGAAGACGATCGTGTTCTTGTCGATCGCGTCGACGTACCGCTTCTGGTTGAGGGTCTTGGGGCGGATGGTGCGGCCGCGGCTGGAGAGGATGTTCTGCGTGAGCACCTCGGCGGGCGTCTCCTCGGAGCCCTTGCCGTTGGTGCTCGCCTTGAGCATGCCGATCGAGCGTTCCACTGCGTCCTCCGTCATCGGCTGCCCGGTGCGGAGCACCAGCATCATCTCGTCGAACAGGCGCTGGATCAGGGCGACTTCCGCCGCGTCACCGATCGCGCTGACCTGATTTCCCCGTACATGGATGTCGGCCTTCGGGAAGGCCTTCTCGATCACGCGCAGCAAGGCGTCGCCCGAACCGAGCACCGTCACCATCGGGTGCGTGGCGGGAACGGTGAAGTGGGCGCGCGCCTGTCCGGCCGCCGGGGTCTGGGATGTCGGTGTCTGAGTCATGGGCCGGCACTGTGGCCTGCACATACCTCCCGCTGGGGGGCCGCGCCGATCGACGACCTGGGAATACCAAGCGTACGTCGCCGGTGCGCCTTCCCCGAGGGGTTTTACGCCCGGCACGGACGCGGGGACGCGCACGCCGCCCGGCCCGGCCGCAGGGGCCGCGCCCGGGCCGGGGTACGGGAGGCCGGAGCTCGGGGGCGCGCCCCGCCGGTGCGCGGCTGCGCCCGGGCCGCGCCGGGGAGGGCCTACGCCGAGTGGCGGAAGCCGATCGTCGGCACCGCGCGGCGCCGAGCCGCCGGGGTCGTTCCCGGCGGCATCAGCTCGTCCAGGAACGCGTACCGGCCGCGCAGCTCCTGCGGCGCGGCGTGCCACCAGTGGGCGACCTCCGGCCAGCCGGGGGCCGACAGGGAGCCGCCGAACTCCTGGACCGACAGCGCCGCCGTCAGGCCCGCGAAGGCCAGCCGGTCCGCCAGCGGCCAGCCCGCGAGGGTCCCGGTGACGAAGCCCGCCACGTACACGTCCCCCGCCCCGGTCGGGTCCAGCGCCTCGACGGCGATCCCCGGGACCTGGGCGGTCTCCCCGGTGCGCCCGTCCACCGCGTACGAGCCCTCCGCGCCCATCGTCACCACCGCGATCGGGACCTTCTCGGCGAGCGCCCGCGCCGCCGCCCGCGGGCAGTCGGTCCGGGTGTACCGCATCGCCTCGCCCGCGTTCGGCAGGAAGGCCTCGCAGTGCTCCAGGTCGGCCAGCGCTCCCAGGTCCCAGCGGCCGCTCTCGTCCCAGCCCACGTCCGCGAAGACCCGCGAGCCGCGCCGCGCGGCCTCACCGATCCACTCCTCGCCGCGGCCGGGCCCCAGCGAGGCCACGGCCGCGCGGGCCCTCGGCGGACACTGCGGGAAGGGGCCGGGACCGGCCGGCGGCGGGGCCTCGTGGCCGTGCGAGACCATCGTGCGCTCGCCCTCGTAGGCCATCGAGACCGTGACCGGGCTGTGCCAGCCGGGGACGGTCCGCGACATCGACAGGTCGATGGCCTCGCCCTGTTCGAGCGCGTCCCAGCAGTATTCGCCGTAGTGGTCGTCGCCGAACGCCGCGGCCAGCGAGGTGCGCAGGCCGAGCCGGGCCAGCGCGGTCGCCATGTTGGCGACGCCGCCGGGGCTGGAGCCCATGCCGCGCGCCCAGGACTCCGTGCCGCGGACCGGCGCCGAGTCGAGGCCGGTGAAGATGATGTCGAGGAAGACGGTTCCGGTCAGGAAGACGTCGCAGCCGGGTTCCTCGGGGTCGCGCACCGGACCGAGCGGATCCACGGCGGCTGAGAGGCTGTCGAAGCTGTCCCGACTGGTCACGGTGTACTCCCCGTTGTTCTGGAAGGGTCGTCGTTGCTCTGGAAGGGTCGTTTCTGCACACGGGCTTGCAGTGGAAAGCTGCCAGCCCTGCCCGCGCTGGACGGCAGCAAAACCCAGTGTGGCGCAGATCACCACGGGAACGCTCTTCTCCTCAACTCCGGCCCCTTGATAGACAGGGGCCCCGCTCACTCTGCGGCACCTCCCACGCACCTCCTGGAACACCCGTGCTTCAGCGCGCCTCCGCGCCCTCCGCCGCCCGGCCCCTCGTGGCCCTCTTCACGGCCGGATACCTCGCCCCGTACCTCCTGCCGACCGTCGTCGGCCGGCTCGACGCCCACCTGCCGCTGAGCCCCGCTCAGGCCGGCCTGATCGGCTCGGCCCTGCTGCTCGGCTCGGCCGCCGCCGGGTTCGTCCTCGCCTCCCGCATCGGCCGCCACGGCCCCCGTCCGGCCGCCCGGCTCGGGCTGCTGCTCGCCGTCGCCGGCTACGGCACGGCGGCCGCGACCCCCCTGCTCCCGCTGGTCGTCGCGGGCGCCGTGGTCGGCGGCTTCGGGTCCGGCACCGCCACCGCGGTGGCCGCGTCCGGGATCGCCGGGCAGCGCGACCCGCACCGCGCCTCCGCCCTCGGGCTGCTGTCGGTGTCGGCGACCGCGGGCGCGCTGTACCTGACCCTGCCGCACCTCGGCGGCGGCCACGGGCTGCCGTTCGCCGCGATCGCCCTCGTCGCGGCGGCGGTCTGGCCGGCCACCCGCCACCTCGGCGGCCCGTCGTCCGCCGCCGTTCCCGGAGCCCGCCCGGGCCGGCTGCCCTATCCGCGGGCCGGGGCGGTGCTGGCGGGCGCGCTGATGCTGTGGTCGCTCGCCCAGAACGCCCTGTGGGGGGTCAGCGGCCGGATCGGCACCCAGCAGGCGGGGCTGTCGGAGGTCACCCTCGGCGTGGTCTTCGCCGCGGCGCTGGGCGCGGGGCTGCTCGGGGTCACGGCGGCCTCCGCCCTCGGCGCCCGCCTGGGGCGCGCGGTCCCGATCGGCGCGGGCACCGCCCTGATCGCCTGCTGCGTGGCGCTCTCCTCCTCGGCCCGCGGCCTCGGCTCGTTCGCCGCCGGGGAGATCCTGTGGAACGCGCTCTACCCGGTCGTCCTCTCGTACGCCATCGGCCTCGCGGCGGCCCTGGACCCGCGCGGCCGCTGGGCGGTCCTGGCCGGCTCCGCGTCCTCGCTCGGCGTGGCCTGCGGGCCCGTCGCCGGAAGCCTGCTGGCCGAGGGCGCGGGGTTCCCCGCCATGGGGCTGGTGCTGGGCGGGCTGTTGCTGGCCGCGGCCGGGCCGATGACCGCCGTGGCCCTGCACGCGGGCGGCCGCCCGCTGACCGCCGGTTCGGTCCGCCGCCGCGGCGGGGCGCCGGCGGCGGTCCTGGCGGCCGGGGCGGGCGCTCCGTCGGGTGCGGTGCCGCGGGTGGGCGCCGCGGAACTGGAGGTCGCGGAGATCCGGCTCCGCCGCCTCCCCCGCCGCGTGCTGCTGCGCGCGCCCGTACCGCGCCGCTCGCGCGAGCGCGCGGATGCCCGCGAGCGCACGGACGCCCGCGTCTAGGCCGTCTCTTTCGGATCTTGTCGGCCGAGCCCGCGGCGTCTGGTGCCGTGTCTGGGCGTGCTGTCGGGGCGTTCGCGTACTGGGCCGTACGTGGTCGCCTCGGCAGTGCGGCCAGGCGCGGTACCAGGCGTCGCGGGCCCGGCAAGATCCGAAAGAGACGGCCTAGGCGGGCGGGCCCCCGCCGCGGTGGCCGTGCCCCCCGCTGCGGCACCCGCGGGGGTGCGGGCGCCGCAGCGGACTCAGGGCGCCCGCCTCGGGACCGGCACGCGGACCAGGTCCGCCGCCACGGTCAGCTCCCCCTCGAACCCCGCGGCCCGGGCCTGCCGTTCGAACTCCGACGGGTCCGGGTACCGCTGCGAGAAGTGCGTCAGCACCAGGTGCCGGACGCCCGCACCGCGCGCCACCGCACCGGCCTGACCTGCGGTCAGGTGCCCGTGGTCGGCGGCCAGTTGACCGTCCTCGTCGAGGAAGGTGGATTCGATCACCAGCATGTCGCAGCCCTCGGCGAGCTCCGTCACCCCGTCGCACAGCCGGGTGTCCATGACGAAGGCGAACCGCTGCCCGGGCCGGGCCTCGCTGACCTCGTCCAGGGTGACGCCGCCGAGGCTCCCGTCGCGCTGGAGCCGGCCCACGTCCGGCCCCTTGATCCCGTGCCGCGCCAGCAGCTCCGGCACCATCCGCCGGCCGTCCGGCTCGGTCAGCCGGTACCCGAAGGACTCCACGGGGTGCGAGAGCAGCCGCGCCTCCAGCGTGTACGAGGCCTCCCGCGCCAGGACCCCGTCCCGGGCCACCGGTTCCTCGCGCAGCGCCACCGTCTCCCGGTACGCCGTCGCGTACCGCAGCCGGTCGAAGAACTTCTGCCCCGAGGCCGGGTAGTGCGCGGTGACGGGGTGCGGCACCCGGTCCAGGTTGATGCGCTGGATGACGCCGGCCAGCCCGAGGCTGTGGTCGCCGTGGAAGTGCGTGACGCAGATCCGGTTGATGTCGTGCGCGGCGACCCCGGCGCGGAGCATCTGGCGCTGGGTGCCCTCGCCCGGGTCGAAGAGGATGCCCTCGCCGTCCCAGCGCAGCAGGTAGCCGTTGTGGTTGCGGTGGCGGGTGGGCACCTGACTGGCGGTGCCCAGGACCACGAACTCTCTGACGGACACGGTCTATCCGGGGGGCCACTCGAGGCCGCGCCCGCCGAGGACGTGCGCGTGCGCGTGGAAGACGGTCTGGCCGGCGCCCGCGCCGGTGTTGAAGACGATCCGGTAGCCCTGGCCGTCGACCTTCTCGTCCGCGGCCACCTGTCCGGCCTCGCGCAGCACGTCGGCGGCGACGCCCGGCTCGGCGGCGGCGAGGGACGCCGCGTCGGGGTAGTGGACCTTGGGGATGACGAGCACGTGCGTCGGTGCCTTCGGGGTGATGTCCCGGAAGGCGAGGGTCGTCTCGGTCTCCCGGACGACGGTCGCCGGGACGTCCCCGGTGACGATCTTGCAGAACAGGCAGTCGGCCTGCGGTTCCCCGGCCATTGGTGTGCCTCCCGTGACGGTGATCGGTCCGGGCATCGTATCCAGCCCGGCCCCGGTCACGCCGGGTCAGGCCGGCCCGGGTCAGCCCGGCCGGGGTCAGCCCGGGTCACGCCGGCCGGGTCAGGACCAGCGTCCCGTCCGCGCCAGCAGGACCGCCGTCGCGGCGGTGCCCGCCGTGGACGTGCGCAGGACCGAGCGGCCCAGCCGGTGCGGGTGGGCGCCGGCGGCCGCGAACGCCGCGAGCTCGTCCGGCGAGACCCCGCCCTCCGGGCCGACCACCAGCACGACGGAGCCCGCCGCCGGCAGGGCCGCCGAGGCCAGGGCCTCCGAGGGGGTGTCGCGGTCCTCGTGGAGGACCATCGCCAGGTCGGCGCCGGCCAGCAGCGCCGCGACCTGCTTGGTGGACAGGGCCTCCGCCACCTCCGGGAAGCGGACCCGGCGGGACTGCTTGCCCGCCTCCCGGGCCGTGGCCCGCCACTTGGCCAGGGACTTGGAGCCGCGGTCGCCGCGCCACTGGGTGACGCAGCGCGAGGCCTGCCACGGCACGATCGCGTCGACGCCGGTCTCGGTCATCGTCTCGACGGCCAGCTCGCCCCGGTCCCCCTTGGGGAGCGCCTGGACCACGGTGATCCGTACGGCGGGCTCGGCCTCCTCGAAGACCCCGGAGACCGACACGACGAGCCGGTCCTTGCCCTCCGCGGCCTTGACCACGCCCTCCGCCCAGCGGCCGCGGCCGTCCGCGAGGACCACCGCCTCGCCCGGGTTCAGCCGCTTCACGGACACCGCGTGCCGGCCCTCCGGACCGTCCAGGACGAACTCCGCTCCCGCGGGCACCTCTTCGACCACGAACACCGGGGCGGTCATGACGCACTCCTCATCTGCATTGCCTTCAACGTGCTCTGTGCCTCGGCGAGTTCGGCCGCCAGCACCTCCACCAGCTCCCCTGCGGGCAGCGTGCGCGCCAGCCGGTGCCCCTGCCCGGCCCACAGCGCCATGCCCTGCGGATCGCCGGCCGCGGCGGCCGCCTTGCGCAGCCCCGACGTCAGGTGGTGGACCTGCGGGTACGCGGCCGGGGCGTACGGCCCGTGCTCGCGCATGAAGCGGTTGACCAGCCCCCGCGCCGGCCGCCCGGAGAAGGCGCGGGTGAGTTCGGTCCGTACGAAGAGCGGGTCCGTCAGCGCCTTCTTGTGCAGCGGGTGCGCCCCCGACTCGGGGCACGCGAGGAAGGCCGTTCCGAGCTGCGCCGCCTCGGCGCCCGCCGCGAGCAGCGCCGCGACCTGGGAGCCCCGCATCAGACCGCCCGACGCGATGATCGGCAGGGCCACCGCTTCCCGTACCTGCGCCACCAGCGCGAGCAGTCCGACGGCCGCGGTGCCGTCGGCCTGCGGGTCGTCCCGGTGGATGCCCTGGTGGCCGCCGGCCTCCACGCCCTGTACGCACACCGCGTCGGCGCCGACCTCCTGTGCGCCGCGGGCCTCCTCGACGGAGGTCACGGTGACGACGGTGTACGTACCGGCCTGGCGCAGCGCGGTGAGCGCCGCTCCGGAGGGGAGGCCGAAGGTGAAGGAGACGACGGGCACCGGATCCTCCAGGAGGATCGCGAGCTTGGCGTCGTAGCCGTCGTCGGAGGTGCCCATGATGTCGTCGGCGGCGAGGGAGATGCCGTACCAGTTCGCCTCGCCGGCCAGCTGTCCGCGGTACGCCTCGACGGCGGCCGGGTCCACGTGGCCGGTCTGCGGCAGGAAGAGGTTGACGCCGAACGGGCGCCGGGTGAGGGCGCGCACCTGCTTGATCTCCTGGTACATGCCGTCGGCGGTCTTGTACCCGCCGGCCAGGAAGCCCAGTCCGCCCGCCTCGCACACGGCTGCGGCGAGCGGCGGGCACGAGGCGCCGCCCGCCATCGGAGCCTGCACGATCGGGTACGGAGAGAGACCGTTCGGTGCGCTGGACATGGACTGCATCGTGCCATGTCCCGCTCATCGCACCGAATCACGGCATTCGCCTGGCATGGTCCGCATCCGGCCCCCGCCGGGCCCGATGCGGCGAGCCCGGCCGGGGGTGTCCCCCGGCCGGGCTCGTACGCGTGTCCGCGGGCCGCTCAGCGGCCGTTGAAGGCGTCCTTCAGGCGGCTGAACAGGCCCTGCTGGCCCGGCGCGAACTGGCCCGTGGGCCGCTCCTCGCCGCGCAGCTTCGCGAGCTGGCGCAGCAGCTCCTCCTGCTGGGCGTCCAGCTTGTTCGGGGTGGTGACCTCGACGTGCACGATGAGGTCACCGCGTCCGCCGCCGCGCAGGTGCGTGACGCCGCGCCCGTGCAGCGGGATCGCCTGTCCGGACTGGGTTCCGGGCCGGATGTCGATCTCCTCCAGGCCGTCCAGCGTCTCCAGCGGGCACTTGGTGCCCAGGGAGGCGGCCGTCATCGGGATGGTGACCGTGCAGTGCAGGTCGTCCCCGCGGCGCTGGAAGGTCTGGTGCGGCAGTTCGTGGATCTCCACGTACAGGTCGCCGGCGGGGCCGCCGCCGGGGCCGACCTCGCCCTCGCCCGACAGCTGGATCCGGGTGCCGTTCTCGACGCCCGCCGGGATCTTGACCGTGAGGCTGCGGCGGGACCGGACCCGGCCGTCGCCCGCGCACTCGGGGCACGGGGTCGGGACGACGGTGCCGAAGCCCTGGCACTGCGGGCAGGGGCGCGAGGTCATGACCTGGCCCAGGAAGGACCGGGTGACCTGCGAGACCTCACCGCGGCCGCGGCACATGTCACACGTCTGCGCCGAGGTGCCGGGGGCGGCGCCCTCGCCGGAGCAGGTCGTGCACACCACGGCCGTGTCGACCTGGATGTCCTTGGTGGTCCCGAAGGCCGCCTCGTCCAGTTCCAGGTCCAGGCGGATCATGGCGTCCTGGCCGCGGCGGGTCCGCGAGCGCGGTCCGCGCTGCGAGGCCTGGCCGAAGAAGGCGTCCATGATGTCGGAGAAGTTGCCGAAGCCGCCCGCTCCGAATCCGCCCGCGCCGCCGCCACCGCCCGAGGAGGACAGCGGGTCGCCGCCGAGGTCGAAGACCTGCTTCTTCTGCGGGTCCGAGAGCACCTCGTACGCCGCGTTGATCTCCTTGAAACGCTCTTGCGTCTTGGGATCGGGGTTCACATCCGGGTGCAGCTCGCGCGCAAGCCGCCGGAATGCCTTCTTGATCTCGTCCTGGGAAGCGTCGCGGCGCACGCCGAGAACGGCGTAGTAGTCCGTGGCCACTTACGACTCCGCCAGGATCTGTCCGACGTAACGTGCCACTGCGCGTACCGCTCCCATCGTTCCGGGGTAGTCCATGCGGGTCGGTCCGACCACGCCGAGTTTGGCGACTGCTTCGCCGCCCGAACCGTAACCGACCGAGACGACCGACGTGGAGTTCAGTCCCTCGTAGGCGTTCTCGTGCCCGATCCGTACGGCCATTCCCGACTCACTGGCCTCGCCCAGCAGCTTGAGGAGCACGACCTGCTCCTCCAGCGCTTCGAGCACCGGCCTGATCGTCAGGGGAAAATCGTGTCCGAAGCGGGTGAGATTGGCGGTACCGCCGATCATCAGCCGTTCCTCGGCTTCCTCGACCAGGGTTTCGAGGAGCGTCGCGAGCACGGTGGACACCGTGGCACGGTCGTCGGCCTCGAAGGACTCGGGGAGGTCCTGGACGAGCGGGGGCACATCGGTGAAGCGGCGGCCGACGACCCGGCTGTTGAGCCGGGCCCTCAGGTCCGCGAGCGAGGCCTCCCCGAAGGGGGCCTGGCAGTCGATGAGCCGCTGCTCGACGCGCCCGGTGTCCGTGATCAGTACGAGCATCAGCCGGGCCGGGGCCAGCGACAGCAGCTCGACGTGGCGCACGGTGGAGCGCGTCAGCGAGGGGTACTGGACGACGGCGACCTGCCGGGTGAGCTGCGCGAGCAGCCGCACCGTACGGCCGACGACGTCGTCGAGGTCCACCGCGCCGTCGAGGAAGTTCTGGATGGCCCGCCGCTCGGGCGACGACAGGGGTTTGACCCCCGCCAGCTTGTCGACGAAGAGGCGGTAGCCCTTGTCGGTGGGGATGCGGCCGGCGCTGGTGTGCGGCTGGGCGATGTAGCCCTCGTCCTCCAGCACGGCCATGTCGTTGCGCACGGTGGCCGGCGAGACGCCGAGCCGGTGCCGCTCGGTCAGCGCCTTGGAGCCGACCGGCTCCTCGGTCCCGACGTAGTCCTGGACGATGGCGCGCAGCACTTCGAGCCTGCGTTCACTGAGCATCGCGCACACCTCCAGCTGTGGTCCGTCGCCGTGTTCCACCGGCGTCCCGTTGGTTCTCCGTTGGCACTCCGGCCGTTCGAGTGCCAGAGATCCCCCGCTCAGTGTACGGCCGGGTGGTGAGACCCTGGCAAGGGCGGCCCGTCAGGGTAGCGTCGCCGCATGGACGTGCGATGGGAAGAGGCGGGCTGGGAACGGCTGACCGGACGGGCCGGACGGCGGCGCCTTCCGGTGTGGGACTGCACCGTGGGACTGGTGGTGGGGGACGATTCCGTGCTCCTGGTGGACCCCGGTTCGTCCCTGCGCGAGGGCGCGGAGATCCGTGCCGAGGCCGAGCGGCTGACCGGTCACCGCGTGACCCATATCGCATTCACGCACGGGCATTTCGATCACGTGCTGGGCGCGGCCGCCTTCTCCGGGGCCGAGGTGTACGCGGCCGTCGGGCTGGACTCCCTCCTGGACGCCGGGCGGGAGTCGCTGCGGCGGTCCGCGGTGCGGCACGGGCTGGCCGCTCCGGAGGCGGCGGAGGCCGTCGAGCTGCTGGTGCTGCCCCGGCACCCGGTGTCGGGCGAGTGGACGCTGGAGCTGGGCGGGGTGCGGGTGCTGCTGGCCAACGTGGGGCCGGGGCACACGGGGCACGACCTGGCGGTGTTCGTCCCCGGCGAGCGGGAGGCGGTCTTCTGCGGGGACCTGGTCGAGGAGTCCGGCGAGCCGCAGGCGGGCGACGACGCGCTGCCGGCCCGCTGGCCGGACGCCCTGGACCGGCTGCTGGCCCTGGGCGGCGACGACGCCCTGTACGTGCCGGGTCACGGAGCGGTGGTCGACGCGGCCTTCGTCCGTGCGCAACGCGCCACACTGGCCGCGCGTTTCGGCGTGTCGGAGGCGTGATCGCCGCGCCTCTCCTAGTGTCGGCCGGATGCGCGAGTACTCCCCCGACCTGACCCCGCAGTGGAAGCGCCCCAAGGCCGTGCCCGAGGTGGCGGCGGAGCCCGACCTGGTGGTCGAGGCCGCCGGTACGGACTTCTGCGGCGCGGTGGTGGGCTGCGAGGCGGGCACGGTGACCCTGGAGGACCGGTTCGGCAAGCGGCGGGTGTTCCCGATGGAGCCCGCCGCGTTCCTGCTGGACGGCGCGGTGGTCACCCTGGTCCGCCCGGCCCGGGGCCCGGTGGCGCCGTCCCGCACGGCCTCGGGGTCGATCGCCGTTCCGGGGGCCCGGGCGCGCGTGGCGCGGGCCGGCCGGATCTACGTCGAGGGCCGGCACGACGCGGAGCTGGTGGAGCGGGTCTGGGGCGACGACCTGCGGATCGAGGGCGTGGTGGTGGAGTACCTGGAGGGGATCGACGATCTCCAGGCCGTCGTGGCCGAGTTCGGTCCGGGGCCGGACGCCCGGCTCGGCGTTCTCGTGGACCACCTGGTGCCGGGGTCGAAGGAGTCCCGCATCGCGGCCGCGGTGACCTCCCCCGACGTGCTGATCGCGGGCCACCCGTACGTGGACGTCTGGCAGGCGGTGAAGCCGTCCGCGCTGGGCATCCCCGCGTGGCCGGTGGTGCCGCGCGGGCAGGACTGGAAGACGGGCGTCTGCCGGGCCCTGGGCTGGCCGGAGAACACGGGGGCCGCCTGGCAGCACATCCTGTCCCGGGTGACCTCGTACAAGGACCTGGAGCCGACCCTGCTGGGCCGCGTCGAGGAGCTCATCGACTTCGTCACGGCGCCCTGAGGCCGGTCGGCCGGCGCCGCCGGTTCGCGCGACCCGCCGACGGGCCGACGGGCCGACGGGCCGACGGGCCGACGGGCCGACGGGCCTCAGTCCACCAGGTCCCGGACCACCGCGTCGGCCAGCAGCCGCCCCCGCAGGGTCAGCACGGCCCTCCCGGCCGCGTACGGGCCGGGCTCCAGGAGTCCGTCCGCGAGGGCCTTCCCGGCCGCCGCGAGGCCCGCAGGGGCCAGCAGCGTCAGCGGGCAGCCGTCGAGCAGCCGCAGCTCCAGCAGGATCCGCTCGACCCGGCGGTCCTCCGGCGACAGCAGCTCGCGCCCGGCGCCCGGGGACCTGCCTCCGGCCAGCGCGGCGGCGTAGGCGCCGGGGTGCTTCACGTTCCACCAGCGGACGCCGCCGACGTGCGAGTGCGCGCCGGGGCCCGCGCCCCACCAGTCGGCGCCGCGCCAGTACAGCTCGTTGTGCAGGCAGCGGCCGGCCTCGGTGGTGGCCCAGTTCGACACCTCGTACCAGTGGAACCCGGCCTGCCGCATGACCTCGTCGGCGATCAGGTAGCGGTCGGCGTGCACGTCGTCGTCCGTCATGGGGACCTCGCCGCGGCGGATGCGGCGGGCGAGCTGCGTCCCCTCCTCGACGATGAGGGCGTACGCGCTGATGTGGTCCGGTCCGGCGCCGAGCGCTGCGGCCAGGGTGGCCCGCCAGTCCTCGTCCGACTCCCCCGGCGTGCCGTAGATCAGGTCGAGGTTGACGTGCTCGAAGCCCGCCGCGCGCGCCTCCGCGACGCAGGCCTCGGGCCGCCCGGGGGTGTGGGTGCGGTCGAGGACCTTCAGGACGTGCTGCCGGGCGCTCTGCATGCCGAAGGAGACCCGGTTGAAGCCGCCGGCGCGCAGCTCGGCCAGGTACTCCGGGTCCACGGAGTCCGGATTGGCCTCGGTGGTGACCTCGGCGTCCTCGGCCAGGCCGAACTCGTCCCGGATCGCCGCGAGCATCCGTACGAGGTCCCGGGCCGGGAGCAGCGTGGGCGTACCGCCGCCGACGAAGACGGTGCGGACGGCGCGGGGGTCGTCGCCGAGCACCTTTCGGGCGAGGCGGACCTCGTCGATCAGGGTGTCGGCGTAGTTCTCCCGGGAGGCGAGCACGCCGCCGGTGCCCCGCAGCTCGGTGGCCGTGTAGGTGTTGAAGTCGCAGTAGCCGCAGCGCGTGGCGCAGTACGGGACGTGCAGGTAGAAGCCGAGCGGCCGCTCGCCGGCGCCCGCCAGGGCGTGCGACGGCAGCGAGCCGTCTTCGGGCATGGGTTCACCGTCGGGCAGTGCGGAAGGCATGCCCCCATTGTCCCGCACCCGCCGTCCCGCACCCGCCGCTCGGCCCGGGAACGGCGGGACGGCGGGACCCGCGGGCTCGGCGGAGCGGGTCGCCGCCCCGCCCCGCCGGTCCCGCGGAGCAGCTACGCCTCGCGGGAGCCCTCGTACATCTCCTCGATCAGGTGCTTGAACTCACGCTCGACCACGGGCCGCTTCAGCTTCAGGCTCGGCGTGAGGTCGCCGTGCTCCACGTCCAGGTCCCGGGGCAGCAGCCGGAACTTCTTGACCGTCTGCCAGCGCTGCAGGCCCTCGTTGAGGGTCTGCACGTACGTCTCGATCAGCCGCGTCGTCTCCGGGGCGGCCACGACCTGCGCGTACGTCTTGCCCTCCAGGCCGTTCTCGGCGGCCCAGCCCAGGATGGCGGGTCCGTCGAGCGCGATCAGCGCCGAGCAGAAGTTCCGGTCCGCGCCGTGCACCACGATGCTCGACACGTACGGGCAGATCGCCTTGAACTGGCCCTCGACCTCGGCCGGGGCGACGTACTTGCCGCCCGAGGTCTTGATCAGGTCCTTCTTGCGGTCGGTGATCCGCAGGTAGCCGTCGGCCGACAGCTCGCCGATGTCCCCGGTGTGCAGCCAGCCGTCCGCCTCCAGCACCTCGGCGGTCTTCTCCGGGAGCCCGTGGTAGCCCTCCATGATGCCGGGGCCGCGCAGCAGGATCTCGCCGTCGTCGGCGATGCGGACCTCGGTGCCGGGGAGCGGCTTGCCGACGGTGCCGGTGCGGTAGGCCTCGCCCGGGTTGACGAAGGAGGCGGCGCTGGACTCCGTGAGGCCGTAGCCCTCCAGGATGTGGATGCCGGCGCCGGCGAAGAAGTAGCCGATGTCGGGCGCCAGGGCCGCGGACCCGGAGACGGCGGCGCGCAGCTTGCCGCCGAAGGCCTCGCGGAGTTTGGAGTAGACGAGCGCGTCGGCGATCTTGTGCTTGGTGGTGAGGCCGAAGGGGGCGGTGGCGTTGCCCGTGCGCCGGAAGTTGTCCTGCGTGACCTTCGCGTACTCGCGTGCGACGCCGACCGCCCACTGGAAGATCTTGTACTTGGCGCCGCCACCGGCGCGCGCCTTGGCGGCCACGCCGTTGTAGACCTTCTCGAAGATGCGCGGGACGGCCGCCATGTAGGTCGGCTGCACGATCGGCAGGTTCTCGATGATCTTGTCGATGCGGCCGTCGACGGCGGTGACGTGACCGACCTCGATCTGGCCGGAGGTCAGGACCTTGCCGAAGACGTGGGCCAGCGGCAGCCACAGGTACTGGACGTCGTCCTTGGTGATCAGGCCGGTGGCCACGGTCGCCTTGGCCATGTACGACCAGTTGTCGTGCGGCAGCCGTACGCCCTTGGGGCGGCCGGTGGTGCCGGACGTGTAGATGAGGGTGGCGAGCTGGTCGGCGGTGATCGCCGAGATCCGCTCCTTCACCGCGCCCGGGTTCTCGGCGAGGTGCGCCGCGCCGCGCTTCTCCAGGTCGGCGAGGGAGAGCACCCAGCCGTCCGGGTCCCCGTCGGCGGGGACCGCGTCGGCGGCCTCCAGCACGATGACGTGCGCCAGCCCGGGCAGGTCCTCGCGGTGCAGGCGGGCCTTGGCCAGCTGCGCGCCGTCCTCGGCGATCAGCACCCGGCTGGCGGAGTCGGCGAGGATGTACGCCGACTCCTCCGCGTTGGTGCTCGGGTAGACGGTGGTGGTCGCCGCGCCCGCGCACATGACCCCGAGGTCGGCGAGGATCCACTCGACCCGGGTGTTGGAGGCGAGGGCGACCCGGTCCTCCGCTTCGAGGCCCAGGGTGATCAGGCCGGCGGCGATGGAGAAGACCCGCTCGGCCGCCTGGCCCCAGCTGAGCGACTTCCACTCGTCGGGAGCGCCCTGGCCGCCGGCCGCGGGGACCGGGAACCGGTACGCCTCCGCGTCCGGGGTGGCGGCGACGCGCTCAAGGAAGAGGGCCGCCACGGTGGGCGGGCGGTTCTCGATCATGGTCTGTGTGTCGCTCACGACATCCTCCGGACCGGTCCACGCGGCAGTGCGTGGTCGTGGGGCGCTTGGGGGGCGCTTGGGACTGGCGGGTTTGGGACGTGCCGGTTAGTGACTGGCGAGTAACCGTCGAGCAGTGATCAGACTAGAGGCCGTCAGGCCGGTGCGTAAGAGCCCGCAAGCGGCCGGTTCATAACGAAAGAGGCCCCCGCGCCTGAGCGTGAGGGCCTCGTTCCGTTCCGGTCGCTACTTCTTCTTGCCGCCGGATTCGTCGCTGGAGAGGACGGCGATGAAGGCCTCCTGCGGGACCTCCACGGAGCCGACCATCTTCATCCGCTTCTTGCCTTCCTTCTGCTTCTCCAGCAGCTTCCGCTTACGGGAGATGTCACCGCCGTAGCACTTGGCGAGGACGTCCTTGCGGATGGCGCGGATGGTCTCGCGGGCGATGACGCGGGAGCCGACGGCCGCCTGGATCGGGATCTCGAAGGCCTGGCGCGGGATGAGCTCGCGCAGCTTGGCGACCAGGCGCACGCCGTAGGCGTAGGCGGCGTCCTTGTGGCAGACGGCGGAGAAGGCGTCGACCTTGTCGCCGTGCAGCAGGATGTCGACCTTGACGAGGCTGCCGGACTGCTCGCCGGTGGGCTCGTAGTCCAGGGAGGCGTAACCGCGCGTCTTGGACTTCAGCTGGTCGAAGAAGTCGAAGACGATCTCCGCGAGCGGGAGCGTGTAGCGGATCTCGACGCGGTCCTCGGAGAGGTAGTCCATCCCGAGGAGGGTGCCGCGGCGCTGCTGACAGAGCTCCATGATCGCGCCGATGAACTCGGAGGGCGCGAGCAGGGTGGCACGGACGACCGGCTCGAACACGTCCGAGATCTTGCCCTCGGGGAACTCGCTCGGGTTGGTGACGGAGACTTCCTTGCCGTCTTCCATGACGACCCGGTAGACCACGTTCGGCGCGGTGGCGATCAGGTCGAGCCCGAACTCGCGCTCCAGGCGCTCGCGCACCACGTCGAGGTGGAGCAGGCCGAGGAAGCCGACGCGGAAGCCGAAGCCCAGCGCCGCCGAGGTCTCGGGCTCGTAGACCAGCGCGGCGTCGTTGAGCTGCAGCTTGTCCAGGGCCTCGCGCAGGTCCGGGTAGTCCGAGCCGTCGAGCGGGTACAGACCGGAGAAGACCATCGGACGCGGGTCCTTGTAGCCGCCGAGGGCTTCGGTCGCGCCGTTGTGCAGGCTGGTGATGGTGTCACCGACCTTGGACTGACGGACGTCCTTCACGCCGGTGATGATGTAGCCCACCTCGCCGACGCCGATGCCGTCGGCCGGGGTCATCTCCGGGGACGAGACGCCGATCTCCAGCAGCTCGTGGGTGGCGCCGGTCGACATCATCCGGATGCGCTCGCGCTTGTTGAGCTGGCCGTCGACGACACGGACGTAGGTCACGACACCGCGGTACGAGTCGTAGACCGAGTCGAAGATCATCGCGCGGGCCGGGGCGTCCTTGGGACCGACCGGGGCCGGGACCGTGGCGACGATCTTGTCGAGCAGCACGTCCACGCCGAGACCGGTCTTCGCCGAGACGCGCAGCACGTCCTCCGGCTGGCAGCCGACCAGGTTCGCCAGCTCCTCGGCGAACTTCTCCGGCTGGGCGGCCGGCAGGTCGATCTTGTTCAGGACCGGGACGATCGCGAGGTCCTTCTCCATCGCCAGGTACAGGTTGGCGAGGGTCTGGGCCTCGATGCCCTGGGCCGCGTCCACGAGGAGGACGGTGCCCTCGCACGCGGCGAGGGAGCGCGAGACCTCGTAGGTGAAGTCGACGTGCCCGGGGGTGTCGATCATGTTGAGGACGTGGGTCCTGCCCACGTCCTCGCCCGTGTTCGGCGCCCAGGGCAGCCGGACCGCCTGGGACTTGATCGTGATGCCGCGCTCACGCTCGATGTCCATGCGGTCGAGGTACTGGGCGCGCATCTGCCGCTGGTCGACCACACCGGTGAGCTGGAGCATCCGGTCGGCAAGGGTCGACTTGCCGTGGTCGATGTGCGCGATGATGCAGAAGTTGCGGATCAGCGCCGGGTCGGTACGGCTCGGCTCGGGCACGTGGCTGGGGATCGCGGGCACGCAGTGTCCTGATTCTCGGGTCGCAGTCGGAAGCGTTTGCGGAGCGTCGGTCGGAGCGCGGATCCGGCTCCCGTCGCTCTCGGCGGCGGGATCTCGGACCTGTGCGCAGACTCCCATGGTCCCATGGACGGGGCAGTGCGCTCGGTTTGGGCCACCCGCAGAGTGCCTGGTAGCCTGGGTGGCTGTGTCTCGTATGCCCTCTCAGCTGCGGGACACAATCCGAAGAACAAAACTCTGAACCTGAAAAGGCTCTTTCGTGGCGAACATCAAGTCCCAGATCAAGCGGAACAAGACGAACGAGAAGGCGCGCCTGCGCAACAAGGCCGTCAAGTCTTCGCTCAAGACCGCGATCCGCAAGGCCCGCGAGGCCGTCGTCGCCGGTGACGCCGAGAAGGCCACCGTGGCTTCTCGCGCTGCCGCGCGTGCGCTCGACAAGGCTGTCTCGAAGGGCGTCATCCACAAGAACGCCGCCGCCAACAAGAAGTCGGCGCTGGCCACCAAGGTTGCCGCCCTGCAGGGCTGAGCTCTCGATGTGAATCGCCGGTAGGGACTCAGCGGGCCCTCTCTTCCGCTCCAGACCGGCACACCGCGCCGCACGCGGCTTGCTCACGCGAGTCGCGGCAAGTGCGGCACACCTCGTGACTTCTTTCTAGACACGGCACGCTGGCTAGTACGCCACGCTGACCAGCGTGGAAGCCCCCTGGTCCCCACTGGGGGGCTTCTTTGCGTCCGGATCCGGAAGATCGCATCGGCTCCGCCCCGCGCCCCGCCGCCCGTGAGGGGCGCGGGACGCGGCGCGGAGCCCGCGCGGGGCCGCACCGGCAGCGGGGGCGGCGTGCGGCGGGGACGGTTAGCGGCGGGGCGGGCGGGCGGCGTGGGCTACGGCCACCACGGCCTTCTCCAACGCGTATTCGGGGTCGTCGCCGCCGCCCTTGACGCCCGCGTCGGCGGCGGCCACCGCGCGCAGCGCGTCGGCGACGCCGTCCGCCGACCAGCCCCGCATCTGCTGGCGGACCCGGTCGATCTTCCACGGCGGCATGCCCAGGTCCCGGGCGAGGTCGCCCGGGCGGGCACCGCGCGGGGCGGAGGCCAGCTTGCCGATCGCCCGTACCGCCTGGGCCAGGGCACTGGTGATCAACACCGGGGCCACCCCGGTGGAAAGGGACCAGCGCAGCGCTTCGAGCGCCTCCGCCGCGCGCCCCTCGACGGCCCGGTCGGCCACCGTGAAGCTGGAGGCCTCGGCCCGGCCCGTGTAGTACCGGCCGACCACGGCCTCGTCGATGGTGCCCTCGACGTCCGCGCACAACTGCGCCGCCGCACTCGCCAGCTCCCGCAGGTCGCTGCCGATCGCGTCCACCAGGGTCTGGCACGCCTCGGGCGTCGCGGACCTGCCCAGCGTGCGGAACTCGCCCCGTACGAAGGCCAGTCGGTCCGCCGCCTTGGTCATCTTCGGGCAGGCGACCTCGCGGGCCCCCGCCTTCCGGGCCGCGTCGAGCAGCCCCTTGCCCTTCACGCCGCCCGCGTGGAGGAGCACGACGGTGATCTCCTCGAAGGGCGCGGCGAGGTACGCCTTGACCTCCTTGACCGTGTCCGCCGACAGGTCCTGCGCGTTGCGCACGATCAGGACCTTGCGCTCGGAGAAGAGCGACGGGCTCGTCAGCTCGGCCAGCGTGCCGGGCTGGAGCTGTTCCGGGGCGAGGTCGCGCACGTCCGTGTCGGCGTCGGCGGCGCGGGCGGCCGTCACGACCTCCCGTACGGCGCGGTCGAGCAGCAGGTCCTCCTGCCCCACCGCGAGGGTGAGCGGGGCGAGCGGATCGTCGGTGGAGTTCTTCCTGGTGGCCATCGGCTCCAGCATCCCACGCCGCGCTGACAGCCTCCCGCGCCGCGTGCCCCAGAATGGTCGCGTGAACGTGCGACATGTACTCGTCCTGCCCGACCGCGACGCCGCCGAGGAGGTGGCGAGGGAGGCCGCGGACCGCTTCGGTCTCCCGGAGGAGCCGCAGCTGGTCCGCGATGCCCTGGCCGGCGAGGACGACGCCGAGGACGCCCAGTGGCTGGTGGTCGTCGAGGACCCGCGGGGAACGCTCGACCCCGCCTCGCTCGACGCGCTCGCCGACGCCTACGAGGGCTGGCTCGAAGCCCCCTGACCCCGTCAGGCCTTGTGGACGATCTGGACGTCCAGCGTCACGTCGACGCTCGACCCGATGGCCGCGATCCCGTGGGCCAGCACCGACTGCCAGTTCAGGGTGAAGTCCTCGCGGTGCAGCTCTGCCGTGGCCCGGCAGGCCGCCCTGGGCTCGCCCTCCAGGCCCGTGCCCAGGCCCAGGTACCGGGTGTCCAGGGTCACGGAGCGGCTGACCCCGTGCAGGGTCAGGGCGCCCGCGACGGCCCAGTGGCTGCCGCTGCGGTGGATGAACCGCTCGCTGTAGAACTCCACCGTGGGGTGGCGCACCGCGTCCAGGAAGTCGGCGGACCGCAGGTGGTCGTCCCGCATCCGCAGTCCCGTGTCGATGCTGGCCGCGTCGATGATCACGTGCATGGAGGAGTCCTCCATGCGCTCCGCGATCCGCACCGCGCCGGCGAAGGTGTTGAACCGGCCGCGGATGCGCGCGAACCCGATGTGGCGGGCCGAGAAGCCGATCGACGAATGCGTCGGGTCGAGTTCCCAGTGGCCGGGCTGCGGCAGCAGCGGCGGCTCCACCGCGTCGAGGATGATCTCCGCGGTGCCGGGCTGCGCCGGATCCCCCACGATCGTCGCCCCGTGGAACGGCGCGTACCCCTCGGCGGTCACCGAGAGCCGGTACTCCCCTTCCGGCACGGCCGCCGTGAACCCGCCGTACGGGTCGGTCTCCCCGCTGACGATCCGGCGGCCGATCGGGTCGGTCACCTCGAACGCGGCCAGCCGGACCGGCTGGTGGACCGTGTCGAGGACCCGGCAGCTGAGCAGACGCGCCGTCGGCGGGAGCGTCAGTGTGGCGGATGTGTGCGGGCTGGAACTTCCGGCCGTCTCCATCCCCCGTCGTCGCCCGAACATGGTCTGTGCACCCCCGTGCTGTGTGGACTTGTGCCGCTCTGGCGAAAACGAATTCGATCATGCTGTCGGGTTCGGGGCAAACAGCAGGGTCGCGCCCGGTATGCCCGCGTCGGCTGCGACGCCGGCTGGCCGGAAACGCCCGTATCCCCGGTCCGGCCCCGACCACGGCGATCGAGCCGTCGGTATCGGTGCGCAGCACGGTCGTCCCCATCGCCCGCAGGTGCGTGAGCGTACCTGGTGCGGGGTGCCCGTAGCGGTTCCCCGCACCGACCGGGACGATCGCGAACCGCGGCCGGACCCGGGCGAGCAGTTCGCGGTCCTGGTGCGCCGAGCCGTGGTGGGCGACCTTGAGGACGTCCACCGGTCCCAGTTCCGGATGGTGGCTCAAGAGGGCTTGCTGAGCTGGTGGTTCGAGGTCTCCCAGCAGGAGCAGGGTGAGCCCCGCACCGCGTACGAGCAGGGCGATGCTCGCGTCGTTGGGTCCGTCGGGCGGAGTTCCGGCGGGCGGCCAGAGCACCTCCCACTCCAGCGGTCCGGCCCGGCGCCGCTCCCCCGCCGCCGCCGGTACGACGGGCACTCCGGCGGCGGCCGCGGCACGGCGGACGAACCGGGCCTGTCCCGGCGGCTCTTCCAAAGTGGTGGCCTGAATCACACCCACCGACCGCCCCCGCAACACCCCGTGCAGGCCTCCCACGTGGTCCGCGTGAAAGTGCGTCAGCACGAGCAGCGGCACCCGGCGCACGCCCAGGGTCCGCAGGCACGCGTCCACCGGGCCGGGCTCCGGGCCGGCGTCGACGACCATGGCCGTGCCGGGGCCGAGGGCGAGGACGGCCGCGTCCCCCTGGCCCACGGCGCACTGGACGTGCCTCCAGCCGGGCGGGGGCCAGTGCGCGAGCGTACGGACCAGCTGGGGCGGCCGCAGGACGGCGAGGAGCAGCAGCACGGCCAGGGCGGCGCAGACCCACCGCCGCCGGCCGAACCGGGCGCAGAGGGCCACGAAGGCAAGCGTCGCGGCGGCCAGCAGCAGGCCCCCGCCGAGCCCGCCCGGCCAGGGCAGCTCGGCCCCCGGCAGCCGGGCCCCGCCCCGGGCCACGGCGGCGATCCACCCCGCCGGCACGCCGGCGCACCGGGCGAGCACCTCCGCGGCGGACATCGACAGCGGGGCCGCGGCGAGCGCGGCGAAGCCGAGCACGGTCGCCGGGCCCGCCGCGAGCTCGGCCAGCAGGTTGCACGGCACCGCCACCAGGCTGACCCGGGCCGCGAGCACCGCGACCACGGGGGCGCACACCGCCTGGGCGGCGGCCGCGGCCCCCACCGCCTCGGCGAGCCGGGGCCGCATCCCGCGCCTCCTCAGGGCCCCGCTCCACCGCGGGGCGAGGGTCAGCAGGGCCCCGGTGGCCAGGACGGAGAGGAGGAAGCCGGGGCTTCGGGCCAGCCACGGCTCGTACAGCACGAGCAGCAGCACGGCGGCGGCCAGGGCCGGGATCAGGGAGCGCCGCCGCCCGGTGGCGAGGGCGGCCAGCGTGACCGCTCCGCAGGCCGCGGCCCGCAGCACGCTCGGCTCCGGCCGGCAGACCACGACGAACGCCAGGGTCAGGGCGCCGCCGCACAGGGCCGTCGCCCGCAGCGAGAGCCCGAGGAGGGGAGCCAGCCCGCGCCGCTCGGCCCGCTGCGCACGGGCGGGCGGCCCGATGAGCAGGAACAGCACCACGGTCAGGTTGGACCCCGACACGGCCAGGAGGTGCAGCAGGTCGGTGGCCCGGAAGGCCTCGTCCAGGTCGGGCGGCACCCGGGAGGTGTCGCCGACCACCAGGCCCGGCAGCAGCGCCCTCGCGTCCGGCGCGAGCCCTTCGGTGGCCTCGCGCAGCCCGGCCCGCAGCCGCCCCGCCACCCGCTGGGCGGCGCTCGGGCCGCCGGTCACCTCGGGCGGGGTGTCCCCGCCCGGCCGCAGCAGCGCCACCGCCCGCTCCCCGTCCCGGGCCGGGGCGAGGCGGGCGACCACCTCCACCCGCGTGGAGGGCAGCAGCCGGGCCCACCCCGGGTGCCCGGCGAGCACGCGCACCGGGGTCTCGACCCGGGTGCGCGCCCCGTCGGGCCCGGTCACGCGGGTCACCACCGCGTCCAGGACGACCACCGGCGGCCCGTTCCCCCCGCGCGGCACCCGGGGGTCGGAGCCGACGGTGAGCTCGGCGAGGACCCGGGCGTTCTCCCGGGCCAGCCCCGCCACCGGCCCGGCCCGCGCCCCGGCCCGCTCCAGCCCCGCTACCCCGGCCCCGGCCGCCGCGCACAGCAGGGCGGCGCCCGCGGCGGCGGCGATCCGCCACCGCGCCCCCGGACGCCGGCGGCCGGCCAGCACCAGCAGCCCGGCACCGGCGCCGCCCAGCCCGACCCCGGCGGCCGTCCACGCGCCGGGCGCGCCCAGGGCGAGGGCGGCGGCCACCCAGGCGGCCAGGGCCGGGGGGACCAGGCGCAGATCCGCCGGACCAGGAGCCTCGGGGCGGTTCACGGCCGCACCAGGCGGCGCAGGTCGGCGAAGCGCCGCTCGCCGATGCCGTTCACCTGGCGGAGCTCCTCCACCGAGCGGAAGCCGCCGCGGGCCGTGCGGAAGTCGACGATGTGCTGCGCCAGCACCGGTCCGACCCCGGGCAGCCCGTCCAGCTGCTCGACCGTGGCCGTGCCGAGGCTGAGCGGGCCGCCGCCCGGACCGGCGCCCCCGCCCGCCGGCGACAGCGGGTGCGGCTGCGGCAGTGCCGGGGTCGGCGCCGGTACGCCGACCAGCACCTGCTCGCCGTCGATCAGTACCCGGGCCCGGTTGAGCCCGGTGGTGTCCGTGCCCGGCCGCACTCCCCCGGCAGCGGCCAGCGCGTCCTCCACCCGCGAACCGGCGGGCAGCCGCCGCACCCCCGGCTCCCGCACCTTGCCGCCGACGTCGACCACGATCCGCCCGCCGCCCGGTGGGGCCGGCCCCCCGGCGGACCCGGCCGCCGGCGCCGCCGCGGCCGCCGCAACCGGCACGGGAGCCGGAGCCGGGGTGATCACCGCGGGGGCCGTCACCGGCTGCGGCCGGGCCGACCAGAACTGCTGCGCGGCGCATCCGACCGCGACGACGAGCACGACCGCGACGGCCCCCACCGTGCGCGGCTCCACCCCGCAGCGGACCTGGAGCCACACCGGTAACCGCTCCCGCACGGCCAGCCTGCGCGCCTCCCCGGCCGAAAGCCCCTCCGCCTCCCCCGCCGCCGCCCCTTCCGGCGACCGCGGCGCCTCCCCCTCCGGCGGCACCCCCCCAGGCGCCCCCGCGGGTGCCGCGGACGGCGCGCCCCTCCGCGCTCCCGGCGACTCCCCGGTGCGGGCGCCCGGAAGCACCTCGGGCAGGCCCCCAGCCGCGCTCGGGGGCGCCCCGGACGCCTCCCCCGAGGACTCCCCCGGCAGGCCCCCGGAGGGCCCCTCGGGCGGGCTGCTGCCGCCGAGCAGGGCTTCGGCCCGCCGCCGCACCGCACCCGGCTCGGCGGGCGCCTGGCGCGGCCCGGCGCCGCGGAGCCGTGCGCGGCCGTCGCGGGAGCGGGAACGGCCCGGGCCGCTGATGGCACGGGGCGGATTCGGAGTACGCATGCGCGTTCGCAGAGTCATGACACGACCGTACGAGCCGATCCCGAACCCCGTTCGGAACCCTCAATTCCGGTGGATGACAGGCCCGTTGTGGACAACCGCGTCACCCGTTCCGGTGATCGCCCCCGACCGCCGCTCCTCGGCGGACCGCTCAGCGCGGCGAGACGACGGCCGCCAGCAGCCCCGGTCCGGTGTGCGCGCCGATCACCGCACCCACCTCGCTGACGTGCAGCTCCACCAGGCCGGGGATCCGCTCGCGCAGCCGCTGCGCGAGCTTCTCCGCCCGCTCCGGCGCCGCCAGGTGGTGCACCGCCACGTCCACGCTGGCCGAACCGGCGCGCTCGACGGCCAGCTCCTCCAGCCGGGCGATCGCCTTCGAGGCCGTACGCACCTTCTCCAGCATCTCGATCCGCCCCCCGTCCAGCGTCAGCAGCGGCTTCACCGCCAGGGCCGAGCCGAGGAGGGCCTGCGCGGCCCCGATCCGGCCGCCGCGCCGGAGGTAGTCGAGGGTGTCGACGTAGAAGTACGCGGACATGTCCGCCGCCCGCTTCTCCGCGGCGGCCACCGCCTCGTCCAGCGAGCCGTCCGCCTCGGCGACCTCGGCGGCGGCCAGGGCGCAGAATCCGAGGGCCATCGCGACCATGCCGGTGTCCACGACGCGGACGGGCACGGGGGCGGTCCTGGAGGCGACCACCGCGGAGTCGTAGGTGCCGGAGAACTCGGAGGACAGGTGCAGGCTCACGATGCCGGTCGCACCGGCGTCCGCGGCGGCCCGGTAGGCCCGGACGAACTCCTCGGGGCCGGGGCGCGAGGTGGTGACGGAGCGGCGCTTCTGGAGGGCCAGGGCGAGGCTGCGCGCCGAGATCTCGGTGCCCTCCTCCAGCGCCTCGTCGCCGAGCACCACGGTCAGCGGAACGGAGGTGATTCCGTGCCGCGCCATGGCCGGTTGGGGCAGGTAGGCCGTGGAATCGGTGATGATGGCGACATGGCGGGACATGAGCCGGAGGTTACCGCCCGTAGGGGTCGCACGGCAGCCTGGGACCCCACTCGGTGTCCTCACCGACCCCCGGCGCGACGCCGCACGCCCCCCGGCGCGACCCCGGCATGGACCCCGGACCGCCCGGGGACCGACCGCCCCCGACCCACGTCCCGGGCACCCGCCGACAGGCATCCGCCGACGGGCACCCGGGCATCCCTCAGGTCGTGCTCTCCGGCCGCCGCGTCTTCTGCCACGGGTAGGGCGCCGCCGGCGGCGCCTCGTTCAGGGCGGCCCGATCGGCTCCCTTACCCCGGCCCGCCGTACCCCGGCCGCCCGCAGCCGGAGCCTGAGCCTGAGCAGCCGGCGCCTGAGCAGCCGGTCCCTGCGTCGCGTCCCACGCCGCTGCCGCCGCAGCGAGCTCGTCCACCGACTCGGGCGACCAGTCGCGCAGCGCCCCCGACTCCATCTCGATCTGGGCCGACAGCACGCTCAGGTCGTCCTCGGCGAACCGGCGGGCCCGGTCACGCGCCGCCCACCGCAGCGAATCCGCCGCCTGTGTGACCTTGGACGTGCGTTCCCGCAGGTCGGGCAGGAGATCGGCGATCCGCTTGCGGTCCGGCTCCTGCTCCAGCCGCTTCAGCTCGTCGTCCAGCTCGTAGCCGTGCGCGCTGAGCCGCTCGAACAGGCCGATCGACTCCCGCAGCGAGGCGTCCGTCTGGACGCCCTGGTACAGCGCCTGCTGCGTGGTCCGCATCGACGTCCTCAGGTCGAGGCGCAGCTGCGCCAGCGAACCGCTCACCCCGACCTGCCCGAGGCTCTTCGCCCGCAGCGTCGTGTCCTCGACCGTCCGCCGCGCCTGCGTGATCGTGCGGTCCACACCGCGCTTGGCGGCCCCCACCACCTTGACCGTCGCGTACGCGCCCAGGCCCAGGAAGGCGAAAAGCACCAGCAGCGCGAAGAAAATGATCAACGCGGCCTCCATGAGGTTCCTCTCCCCTGCCTAGTCCGTCTCCTCCAAAGGTAAACGCCACGGGCAGGCCAGGGGTTCCAATCGAACCCCCAACCTGCCCGTACGGGAATACCCCTAGACCGCTGGACCGCGAACGCGCCGCACGGCCCGCCGTGTCAGATGACGATGTTCACCAGCTTCGGCGCGCGCACGATCACCTTGCGGATCTCCGCACCGCCCAGCGCCGCGACCACACCGGCGTCGGTGACGGCCAGCTGCTCCAGGTCCGCGTCCGAGATCGCCGGCGGGACCTCCAGACGCGCCTTGACCTTGCCCTTGACCTGCACCACGCAGGTCACGGTCTCGTCGACGACGTACGCCGGGTCCGCGACCGGGAAGTCCTGGTGGACCACCGAGTCACTGTGGCCCAGCCGGTGCCACAGCTCCTCCGCGATGTGCGGGGCCAGCGGGGCGACCAGCAGCACCAGCTGCTCGGCGACCGTGCGCTCCAGCGGGCGGCCCGCCTTCGTCAGCGCGTTGTTCAGCTCGGTGATCTTGGCGATGGCGGTGTTGAAGCGCAGCGCGGCCAGGTCGGCGCCGGCCCCGTCGATCGCCTTGTGCAGCACGCGCAGGGTGTCCTCGGCGGGCTCGGCGTCGACGACCGTCACCGCGCCCGTCTCCTCGTCCACGATGTTGCGCCACAGGCGCTGCAGCAGGCGGTACTGGCCGACGACGGCGCGGGTGTCCCACGGACGCGAGACGTCCAGCGGGCCCATCGCCATCTCGTACAGGCGCAGGGTGTCCGCGCCGTACTCCTCGCAGATCTCGTCCGGCGTGACGGCGTTCTTCAGGGACTTGCCCATCTTGCCCAGCTCGCGCTTGACGGGCTCGCCCTCGAAGTAGAACCTGCCGTCCCGCTCCTCGACGTCGGTGGCCGAGACCGGGAAGCCGCGCTCGTCGCGGTAGACGAACGCCTGGATCATGCCCTGGTTGTACAGCTTGTGGAACGGCTCCACCGAGGAGACGTGACCCAGGTCGAACAGCACCTTCGACCAGAAGCGCGCGTACAGCAGGTGCAGCACCGCGTGCTCGGCGCCGCCCACGTACAGGTCGACGCCGCCGTGCGGCTGTCCCTCGCGCGGGCCCATCCAGTACTGCTCGATCTCCGGGTCCACCAGCGCCGACGCGTTGTGCGGGTCCAGGTAGCGCAGCTCGTACCAGCAGGAGCCGGCCCAGTTCGGCATGGTGTTGGTCTCGCGCCGGTAGCGCCGGATGCCCTCGCCGCGGCCCAGGTCCAGCTCGACCTCGACCCAGTCGGCCTTGCGCGACAGCGGGGTCTCGGGCTGCGACAGCGCGTCGTCCGGCTCGAAGGTGCGCGGCGAGTAGTCCTCGACCTCCGGCAGCTCCAGCGGCAGCATCGACTCGGGCAGCGGGTGCGCGACGCCGTCCTCGTCGTAGACGATCGGGAAGGGCTCGCCCCAGTACCGCTGGCGGCTGAACAGCCAGTCGCGCAGGCGGAAGTTGACGGTGCCCTCGCCGATGCCGCGCTCGGCCAGCCAGTCGGTGATCAGGGCCTTCGCCTCGACCACGCCCAGCCCGTCCAGCGACAGGCCGGAGCCCGCGGAGTTGACCAGCTTCGCGTCGTACGAGGCGAACGCGTCGTCCCACTCGGCCGGGTCGGTGCCGCGGCCGTCGGACGGCTGCACGACGCAGCGCATCGGCAGCTCGAAGGCGCGCGCGAAGGCGAAGTCGCGGCTGTCGTGCGCCGGGACGGCCATGATCGCGCCCGTGCCGTAGCCCATCAGCACGTAGTCGGCGATGAAGACCGGGACCTGATCGCCGCTGACCGGGTTGGTGGCGTACGCACCGGTGAAGACGCCCGTCTTCTCCTTCGCGTCCGCCTGCCGCTCGACGTCCGACTTCGACGCGGCCTGCTTGCGGTACGCGTTCACGGCCTCGGCCGGCGTGGCGTGGCCGCCGGTCCACACGGGGTGCGTGCCCTCGGGCCAGGCGGCCGGGACGATGGTGGAGATCAGCTCGTGCTCGGGCGCCAGCACCATGTAGGTGGCGCCGAACAGCGTGTCCTGGCGGGTGGTGAAGACGGTGATCGCGCCGGCGCCGTCGACGGCGAAGTCCACGCGCGCGCCCTCGCTGCGGCCGATCCAGTTGCGCTGCTGCAGCTTGATGGCCTCGGGCCAGTCCAGCGCGTCCAGGTCGTCCAGCAGCCGGTCGGCGTACGCGGTGATGCGCATGTTCCACTGGCTCAGCTTGGCCTTGAAGACCGGGAAGTTGCCGCGCTCGGAACGGCCGTCCGCGGTGACCTCCTCGTTGGCCAGTACGGTGCCCAGCCCCGGGCACCAGTTCACGGGCGCGTCCGAGGCGTAGGCCAGCCGGAAGCCGTTCAGTACGTCGGCCCGCTCGCCGGCGGTCAGCTCCGCCCACGCACGGCCGCCCGGAACCTCACGGGAGCCGTCCTCGAAGGCGGCGACCAGCTCGGCGATCGGCCGGGCCGTGCCGGCGTCCGCGTCGTACCAGGAGTTGTAGATCTGCAGGAAGATCCACTGGGTCCACTTGTAGTAGTCCGGGTCGATCGTCGCGAACGAGCGGCGCTTGTCGTGGCCCAGGCCCAGCCGGCGCAGCTGGACCTTCATGTTCTCGATGTTCGCCTCGGTCGACACCCGCGGGTGGGTTCCGGTCTGGACGGCGTACTGCTCGGCCGGCAGGCCGAAGGCGTCGAAGCCCAGGGTGTGCAGGACGTTGTGGCCGGTCATCCGCTGGTGGCGGGCGAAGACGTCGGTGGCGATGTACCCGAGCGGGTGGCCGACGTGCAGCCCCGCACCGGACGGGTACGGGAACATGTCCATGATGAACTTCTTGGGCTTGGCGACGACCGCGGGGTCCCCGGCCAGGTCACCGGTCGGGTTCGGCGCCTCGTAGGTGCCCTGCTCGTCCCAGGCGTCCTGCCAGCGTGCCTCGATGTCGGCGGCCATGGCAGCCGTGTAGCGGTGCGCCTCGGCCGCCTCGGGGGCCGGGGTGTTCGTCTCGCTCATGATTTCTGAAGCTCCATCGATCGTCTCTGCCGTCTCTGCCTGCCCAAACGAAAAAACCCCTCGCACAGGAGGGGACGCCGCGCCGATGCCGACCACTGGAGGGTCGGCACTGATCAGCGCGGCTCGGTAAGCAGAAGGCGTACGGCACGCATGGCGCCAGGGTACCGCAGCGCCCCCGGCGCCCGCTCGGACCGTCCGCGTCGTGGAAGCGGAGACGGAGACGGAGCCGGACGCAGGATCGGAACCAGGAGCGGAAGCGGAAGCCGGAGCGGGACAACGAGAAGCGGGCCACCCGATCCGGGCGGCCCGCTTCTTCACTGTGGAGCTATGGAGAATTGAACTCCAGACCTCCTGCATGCCATGCAGGCGCTCTACCAACTGAGCTATAGCCCCTCGTACTGCTCGTCGCTCGGTGTCCCTTGCCGGTTCCCCTCGGCGACGTCTCAAACATTACACGGTCATGGCCCTGGTCCAAAAATCGGTTTCCACCGACCACGGGCCATGTCCGCTTCGACCTGCTTTCGTCACGCGCGGGCGAACTGGTAGAACCGCTTGAGCGTGCAGTGCTCGTCGAGCAGCCGGCCGTAGATCGGCTCCCCTTCCAGCTCACGGTACGTCTCGATCGGATCGCCTTTTATGATCAGCGCCCGCGCGCATTCCTCGCACCAGTACTGGTAGTCGGAGTTGACCGGGTCCATGTCCCGCACGATCGGCGTGCCGTTGTTGCACCAGTCGCACCGCCGCCGGTGTGCACCCATCCGTCAGCGACTCCCTCCCGCGTCGGGCCGTCGTGTCCCCCTCCGGCGCTCCGATTCTGCCATGCCGGTACAGGCCCGGCCAGCAAGCACAAAGGGGGCAAAAGCAAGAATCCCGCCCCCAGTTGGGGACGGGATTCTGATTTTGTGGAGCTATGGAGAATTGAACTCCAGACCTCCTGCATGCCATGCAGGCGCTCTACCAACTGAGCTATAGCCCCGCTCTCCGCCGCGCTCCCCCCGTCTCCGGTGTTCCGCGCTGCGAACAAGAAGAACTCTAGCCTGCGACCAGCCGGAAAGTGAAATCCGGGTGGCTGCCCCGGCAGGAGGGCCGCGGGGAGCTGCTCAGTCGTCGTCGCCGAGCACCGGTTCGGGCAGCGTTCCGGCGTTGTGCTCCATCAGGCGCCAGCCGCGCGCGCCCTCGCCGAGGACGGACCAGCAGCAGTTGGAGAGCCCGCCGAGGCCCTCCCAGTAGTACGAGTCCAGGCCCAGCAGACGGCCGATGGTCGTACGGATCGTGCCGCCGTGGCTGACGACGACGAGCGTGCCGCCCTCCGGCAGCCGGCCGGCCTGCTCCAGCACCACGGGCGCGGCGCGGTCGGCGACCTCGGTCTCCAGTTCGCCACCGCCCCTGCGGACGGGTTCGCCGCGCTTCCACGCCGCGTACTGCTCGCCGTACTTCTCGATGATCTCGTCGTGCGTGAGGCCCTGCCACTCCCCCGCGTACGTCTCGCGCAGCGCCGGGGTGTGCTCGACCGTCAGGCCGGTGACGGCCGCCAGTTCGGCAGCCGTGGCCGAGGCCCGGCTGAGGTCGGAGGCCACGATGGCGTCCGGCTTCAGCGAGGCGAGGAGCCGGGCGGCGCGGCGCGCCTGCGCCACACCCGCATCGGTCAGCTCGATGTCCGTGGAGCCCTGGAAGCGTCGCTCCAGGTTCCACGCGGTCTGGCCGTGCCGCCAGAGGACGATCTTCCGGGTGGTCCTGCCCGAGGTGGTCCCGCTCAGAACAGATCACCGTCCAGTTCGTCGTCGCCCGCCGCCTCGCGCAGCTTGGCGTGCTCCTCGGCCTTGCCGAGCGTGAGCTTGGCGTCCTCGGGAAGCTCGATCTCGGGGCAGTCCTTCCACAGGCGCTCCAGCGCGTAGAAGACGCGCTCCTCGCTGTGCTGGACGTGGACGACGATGTCGACGTAGTCGAGCAGGATCCAGCGGGCGTCGCGGTCGCCCTCACGGCGGACCGGCTTGGCGCCGAGCTCCTTGAGGAGGCGCTCCTCGATCTCGTCGACGATCGACTTGACCTGGCGGTCGTTGGGCGCCGATGCGAGCAGGAAGGCATCGGTGATCGACAGCACGTCGCTGACGTCGTACGCGATGATGTCGTGCGCGAGCCGGTCGGCCGCGGCCTGGGCGGCGGCGGTGATGAGCTCGATGGAGCGGTCCGTGGCGGTCACTGGCCATGCTTTCGGGTTGGCGGGCAGATCCTTACAAGGGTCTCATGTACCGCCGACACCGCCCGCGCGGAACGTCCCGCGCGGGCGCGACCCCGTCTCCGAACCCGTTCGGGGCCCCGGTCAGGACGGTTTGTAGTCCTTTCCGAGGATCACCACGACGTCCGCGTTCACCGCGTTCTCGGCCTTCTTCACGACCGCCTCGGGCAGGCCTAGCGTCTTGGCGACCTCGACGGCCCGGTCCCGCTGGGCGTCGTCCTGGTACGTGATCTGCGACGCGGCCGCCGACTTGTCGGCCTTGCCGCCGTCCACGAAGGCGTAACCGCCGTTGAGCAGCGCGGCCCTCGCCGCCGCCTGCGTCCTGTCGTCGCCGGTGGCGTCCTTCAGGCCCACCCGGGGGGTGGCGCCGGGCTGCGCGGCCGAGGCCGAGCCGCCGAGGACCTCCTTGACGACCTTCTTGTTCGTCTCGTCCGTGAGGGTGCCGTCCGGCTTCACCGCGAGGACGTCCGTGCGGTACGCGCCCGTCTTGGCGTGCTCTCCCAGCCGGGACAGCAGGGCGCCGAGGGTCTGCGCGTCCAGTGCCGGGTCGAGGATCTGGCCGATGCTCTCGACCGTCACCGCCGCCGCCTTCGGGTCGCCCGGCACCTTGCGCAGGACTCCCTGGAGCACCCGGCCCATGCGTTCCTGCTGCTTGGCCTCCGGCTCGCCCTGGGCGCGGTACGTGGCGTACGCGACGGCCATCGGGCCGCTCAGGCTCTGCTTCTCGCCCTGCCCGACGGCGGGGGTCTTCGCGGCGTCGTCGGCCGGGACCGCGGCGTCGGTGTCGGCCTCGATGCCGCCGACGAGCTCGACCAGGTTCTCCAGGAAGGGGGTGTCCAGCCGCCAGGTGCCGCCGATGCTCGTGCCGAGCACCGAGTCCAGGGACTCGCGGGTGCCGAGGCCGCCGTCCTCGACCGATTTGCCGAGGGTGGTGGCGGTGCCGTCGGCCGCGGGCACGCCGAGGGCGTTCGGCAGCAGGACCGTGGCCCCCTGCTTGGCGGTGACGTTGTCGACGAGCAGCGCCGAGGAGGTGCCGCCCTTCTTCGTGTTGTGCAGGTGGACGACGATCATGTCCCGCTTCTGCGCGCCGGCGCCCGCGGTCGCGGCGGCCTTGTCCTTGCCCGGGCCGTCGAGGAACGGCAGCTTGCCCTGGTACCAGAGGTAGCCGAGGCCCGCGACGACGAACAGGGCGAGGACGACGATCAGCGCCACCACCCGGTTGCGGCCGCGGCGGCGGATCTCCTCGCGGCGCTCGGTCCGGCTCTCGGTGAACTTGAGCCAGTCGATGACGTCCTCGGAGTCCTCGTCCGGCTCTTCGATGAAGGAGAACTGCTCGGTCCGGTAGTCGGGGGCTGCGTCCGCGTCCGCGTCGGCGCGGCGGGGCTCGGGGACCTGGGCCGCGGGCGGCTCGGGGGCGGGCGCGGGGCGGGGCGCCGGCTCCGGGGGTGCCTGGGGGGCGGCCTGCTGCGGGATCCACTGCTGGGTCTGCTGCGTGTCGTACCCGTAGGCGGGTGCCTGGGGGTACTCCTGCTGCGCGTACTCCTGGGCGGGCGGCTGCGGGGCGTAGTAGTCCTGCTGCTGCGACTGCTGCTGCGGCTCCTGGCGGCCGTAGTCCTGCTGCCGGCCGTGACCCTGCTGGTCGTAGCCGTAGGACCGGTCGTCGTACGGCTGCCCGTACTGCTGCTGGTCGTAGTGCTGCTGGTCGTACTGCTGCTCGTACTGCCGCTGCTCGTACTGCTGCTGTTCGTACGGGGGCGCGGGGGGAGCGGGCCGGTCGGGCTGCGCGGGCACCGGGCCGTACACCGGCCGCCCGTACGGGTCGTAGCCGATGAGCTGCTGCTCCTGGGCTGCGTACGGGTCGTACGCGTCCTGTCGGTCGTTCACCGCGGGGCCCCTCTCTCCGGAAGCTCAGGCTCCCCGGTACAGCTCACGCTTGTCGATGTAACGCACGACACCGTCCGGCACCAGATACCAGACCGGGTCCGCCTTGGCGACCCGCGCCCGGCAGTCGGTGGACGAGATGGCCAGCGCGGGCACCTCCACCAGGGAGACGCCGCCCTCGGGCAGGCCGTCGTCGGTGAGCACGTGGCCCGGCCGGGTGACCCCGATGAAATGCGCGAGGGAGAAGAGCTCGTCGGCGTTCCGCCAGGTCAGGATCTGTGCGAGCGCGTCGGCACCAGTGATGAAGAACAGGTCGGCGTCGTCGTTCACCGCCTTCAGGTCCCGCAGGGTGTCGATCGTGTACGTCGGCCCGCCGCGGTCGATGTCGATGCGGCTCACCGAGAACTGGGGGTTCGAGGCCGTGGCGATGACCGTCATCAGGTAGCGGTCCTCGGCGGCGGACACGGCGCCCTGCGACTTCTGCCACGGCTCACCGGTCGGTACGAACACCACCTCGTCGAGGTGGAACAGCGCGGCCACTTCGCTGGCCGCCACCAGGTGTCCGTGGTGGATCGGGTCGAATGTCCCGCCCATGACGCCGAGCCGGCGCTTGACCGGGCCGGTAGGCATTTCCTGCTCTCCCATGAGCGCAGAGCCTACTGGCCCGGTGGAGCGGCCCGGACCCGCTTGCGAGCCCGTACGGGACACCGGTGCGAAACCGTCCGCGGTCTAGCGGTCGCGGTTCAGGCGGGTGGTGATCCAGAGCATCAGGAGCAGGATGCCGAGCGCGGCGCCACCGGTCAGGTACGGGTTCAGGCTGCTGTGGTTGCCGCCGTGCTCGGCCCCCTCCGAGGCGAGGACGACCAGGTTGTGGGTGGTGGAGGAGAGGCTCATCAGGCAGGTACCTATCGAGTCGGGGGAGCGGGCGGAGACTTCGCTCACATCGTATGCGGGGGCCTGGGGCACGCTCACGCCGACTCAGGCGTTGGAGAGGATGGACGCACGGCCAGGCAGGCCGATCCAGGGGAGGGCGCAATGACGGAGAAGACGGGTTTCGAGAAGGCACCGGCGCGGGACCGCAGGAGGTTCCCCGGTATTTCCTCGCGGGCGTACGAGCACCCCGCGGACCGTTCGGCGCTGGTGGCGCTGCGGAAGCTGACCGGCTTCGACACGGTGTTCAAGGCCCTGAGCGGCCTCCTCCCGGAGCGCAGCCTGCGGCTGCTGTTCCTGTCGGAGTCGGTCCGGGTGAGCGATGCGCAGTTCCCCCACCTCCACACGATGCTCCGCGACGCCTGTTACATCCTGGACCTGGAGAAGGTCCCCCAGATGTACGTGCAGCAGGACCCGAAGCCGAACGCCATGTGCATCGGCCTCGACGAGCCGATCATCGTGGTGACGACGGGCCTCGTCGAGCTGCTCGACGAGGAGGAGATGCGGGCGGTGGTGGGCCACGAGGTGGGCCACGCCCTCTCCGGGCACGCGGTGTACCGCACGATCCTGCTGTTCCTGACGGGTCTGGCGCTGAAGGTGGCCTGGATCCCCCTGGGCAACGTGGCGATCATGGCGCTCGTGACGGCCCTGCGGGAGTGGTTCCGCAAGTCGGAGCTCTCCGCGGACCGGGCCGGACTCCTGGTGGGCCAGGATCTGCGGGCCTCGATGCGCGGGCTGATGAAGATCGCGGGAGGCAACCACCTCCACGAGATGAACGTGGACGCCTTCCTCGCCCAGGCCGAGGAGTACGAGTCGAGCGGCGATCTGCGCGACTCCGTGCTGAAGATCCTCAACGTGCTGCCCCGGACGCACCCGTTCACCACGGTGCGCGCGGCCGAGCTGAAGAAGTGGGCGGAGAGCCGCGACTACCAGCGGATCATGGACGGCCACTACCCGCGGCGGGACGAGGACAAGGACGCCTCGGTGAGCGACTCGTTCCGGCAGTCGGCCACGCACTACGCCGACGCGGTGCGCACCAGCAAGGACCCGCTGATGAAGCTGGTCGGCGACATCGCCGGCGGTACGGCCGACCTGGGCGGGAAGCTGCGCGACCGGTTCACCGGAGCCGGTGCGGGTGCGGGTTCCGGTGCGACCGGCGGCTCCGAGGGCAAGGGCGGGGCTACGGACCAGGGCTGACGGGCGCGGCCCCCGGGGTCGCGGGCGCCGCCAGTACGCCGCACAGCCCGGCCGCGCGCCGCGGTCGGCCGCTGGCGTACGGGTCGCTCGCGGCCGGGCCCACCGTGGTCGGGGCGGCTCCGGCCGGCAGCGGGCGGAAGCCCGCCGCCGGGTCGGCGGAGCAGTCCTGCGGTCCGGCCATGACGTAGGCCGAGGCCAGTTCCGCGCGGCGTGCGCCCAGGTCGTCCCGGTCGAAGCGCAGCCGCAGCTCGCGCCGCACCGTGAAGAGCGAGGCGCCGTCGGCGGCGGCCGGAGGCCCGGTGGCCGGGCGGACGGCGTAGACGAAGGTGTGGTCGGTGGTCACCTCCAGCACCTCGGGGGCCACCTCCTCGAAGGCGAGGGTGCCGCTGACCCGGACCCGGGGGTCCGCGACGACCGCGGTTCCCGGGTCGAAGCGGACCAGCCAGCCCGTCGCCGCGTGCCGGCCGTCGCCGGAGGGCGAGGCCATGCTCCGGTCGAACTGCGCCAGCTGGTCGGGGTCGACGAGCACCCGGACCGGGCGGGAGGCGGTGCCGGCCAGGACGTCGGGGTCCAGGGAGGACTGCACCAGGTAGTCCTTGGCGATGGACAGGGCGATCGCCACCTGGCCGTCGGTGAAGTGCGGGGTGCGGCGCACGGCGGGCATGGTGATCCCGACCGCTCCGATGCGGTAGTCCGCCGCGGGACTCTGCGCGAACAGGTCGGCGGGCTGCCCGCCGGGTACGGGCGTGCCGGGCGCCAGCGGTACGACGGTGCTGGTGAGGGGCTCGGCCACCCCGTCGGGCGGGGGGACGTACGGGTTGCGCAGCCCCATGTAGACCGCGGTGGCGAAGGCCAGGGCGATGAAGAGCACGAGCAGCCGGCCCTGCCGGGCGCCCCGGCCGGGAGTTCCGCCGGCGGAGCCCGTACCGCCTCCGCCGGACCAGATGGAGCGGCTGCGCACGGCGCGGGCGTGCTCGCCCATGCGCTCCTGCGCGGAGTACTCCTGGATCCGGGCAGCCCGTACGAAGTCCTCGTCGAACACCACGGACCGGTACTCGTCCGCCCGGAACTCGTCGTCGTCGCCGCCGGTGCCGTCGGGGGCGCCGTTGGGTGGATCTCCTGGAACGGCCATCGCTTCTCCCCGCTGTCCCCGCTTCAGAGAAGCCCCCAGCTCCGGCGAAATGCGAGTGGGGTCGTACCTTCAGGGTTGGCGGCCGACGGGGTCCATAAACGCGCCGGCCCCGCTGACTTCCCCCAATGGCGTACTGGCGGGGGCCGGAGCGGGGTCCGCCTGGCCCGAGGCGCTGCGGTAGACGGCGCTGAAGGCGAGCGCGACCATGCCGAGCCCCAGCACGAAGGCGAGGACCCAGGCGACGGGGCGCAGCCACGGCGAACGTCCGCGGTAGGGGCGCAGGCTGCCGCCGAAGGCCCCGTACGGGCCGTCGTAGTGGCCCTGGCGGTCGTGGTCGTGCTCCCAGCCCTGGTCTTCGTACCCGTCGGGGTGGGCGTACCCGTAGGTGTCGTCGTCGGCCGTCCATCCGCCCGCGACGGCGGCCCGGGCCGCTTCGGCCTCGGCGCGCGCCCGGTCGGCCGCCCGCTGGCGCTCGGCGGCACTCGGTTCATGGATCTCGGCGTTCCGGACGAAGGCCTCGTCGAACACCACGGAGGCGAAGTCGTGATCCGCGCCTCCGCGGTCGTCGTCGGGCTCCCCGTCGTCCGGGAACGGCTTGCCCCCCACGTCGTCCGGCACAGGACCAGCGTAGACCTGGGGGGCACCTTTGGGCAGGGTGTACGGCGAATCCCGCCACCCGGTGTGCGAGGTTCGACTACCGAACGTGACCGTCGCCGGTGACGATGTACTTGGTGGAGGTGAGCTCCGGAAGGCCCATGGGGCCCCGGGCGTGCAGCTTCTGGGTGGAGATTCCGATCTCGGCGCCGAAGCCGAACTGGCCACCGTCCGTGAACCGGGTGGAGGCGTTCACGGCGACCGTGGTCGAGTCGACCAGCTGGGTGAAGCGGCGGGCGGCGGCCTGGGAGGTGGTGACGATCGCCTCGGTGTGGCCGGAGGTCCAGCGGCGGATGTGGGCGACCGCGTCGTCCAGGGAGTCCACGACGCCGGCCGCGATGTCGTAGGACAGGTACTCGGCGGCCCAGTCCTCGTCGGTCGCGGGCAGGGCGGTGACCTTGCTGTCCCGGGCGGCCGCCAGGACGCGGTCGTCACCGTGCACGGTCACTCCGGCGTCGGCGAGGGCGTCGAGGGCGCGCGGCAGGAAGGCGTCGGCGATGTCGCGGTGGACCAGGAGGGTCTCCGCGGAGTTGCAGACGGAGGGCCGCTGCGCCTTGGAGTTGACGAGGATGTCCACGGCCATGTCCAGGTCGGCCTGGGCGTCGACGTAGACGTGGCAGTTGCCGGTGCCGGTCTCGATGACCGGCACCGTCGACTCCTCGACCACCGTCTTGATGAGGGAGGCTCCGCCGCGCGGGATGAGCACGTCGACGAGGCCGCGGGCGCGCATCAGCTCGCGGACGGAGTCGCGGGACTCCCCCGGGACCAGCTGGACGGCGTCGGCGGGCAGTCCGGCGCCCGCGACGGCGTCGCGGAGGACGGCGACGAGGGCGGAGTTGGAGGCGTAGGCGGAGGAGCTGCCGCGCAGGAGGACCGCGTTGCCGGACTTGAGGCAGAGGGCGGCCGCGTCGACGGTGACGTTGGGGCGGGCCTCGTAGATGATGCCGACGACGCCGAGCGGCACGCGGACCTGGCGGAGGTCGATGCCGTTGGGCAGCGTGTTGCCGCGGACGACCTCGCCGACGGGGTCGGGGAGGGCGGCGACGTCCCGCACGTCGGAGGCGATGGCGGCGACGCGCTCCGGGGTGAGGGTGAGGCGGTCGATGACGGTCTCGCTGGTGCCGGCGGCCCGCGCCTTGGCGGTGTCGACGGCGTTCGCCTCGACGATCTCGGCCGTACGGGCCTCCAGCGCGTCCGCGACCGCCAGCAGGGCCGCGTCCTTGGCGGACCGCGGGAGTGGGGCGAGGACGGCGGCGGCCGTGCGGGCGGCACGCGCCGTGGCGAGGACGGGCGAGGTGGCGGTGGCGTCGTCGAGCGAGGTCATGCGGCCAGGGTAGTCCCCGGCCGCCCCGCGACCGGAGGGGTTCCACCCCCCGAGACACCGGCTCGGCCCAGGACCCCGCGGGGCTCTCAGTACGGGTGTACGCCCACCGGGTGGGCCGGGGGCGGTCCGTACCCCTCCGCCACCCGCTGGTGGTAGGTGGCGCGGTCGATGACCTCCAGCCCGACGATCTCCCAGGGCGGCAGCTGCGCCGACGAGCGGTGCTCGCCCCACAGCCGCAGGGCGACGGCCGCCGCGTCGTGGAGGTCGCGGGCCTCTTCCCAGTAGCGGATCTCGGCGTGGTCGTCGGCGTAGCGGCTCGTCAGCAGGAAGGGGTGGTCGTGGGCCAGCTGTTCCAGTCCGCGCCGGACCTCGGACAGCGGCGCCGGCTTGCCGGAGACGCTCAGGGTGACGTGCCACAGACGGGAGTCGTGGTCCGGCTCCTGCTCGTGCCCGCGGCCCTCACCGTCCCCCGGACCGACGCTGGTCAGCGCTCGTCTCACCAGCCGCCTCCTGTCTCCGCTACGCGTGTCCACCCGCCCCTCACAGTTGACCAGTCCCCGGGCCCCCGCGCGGCGGTTTTGCCGAACCTCAGCCCTGCAGCAGGACGAGATCGTCGCGGTGGACGACCTCCCGCTCGTACGCGGGTCCGAGTTCCCGAGCGAGCTCGCGGGTGGAGCGGCCGAGGAGCTGCGGAAGCTCTTTGGAATCGAAGTTGACCAGGCCGCGCGCGACCGCCCGGCCCGAGGTGTCGCGCAGCTCCACCGGGTCCCCCGCGATGAAGTCCCCCTCGACGGCGGCGATGCCCGCGGGCAGCAGGGAACTCCCCCGCTCGGTGACGGCGCGGACCGCGCCCTCGTCCAGGACGAGGTGCCCCTGGGGGGTGGAGGCGTGCTGGAGCCAGAGCAGCCGGTCGCCGGAGCGGCGGCCCGTCGCGTGGAAGTGGGTGCCGGTGGCGCGCCCGGCCAGGGCGTCGGCGGCCTGGCTGGCGGAGGTCAGCACCACGGGGATGCCGGCGGCCGCCGCGATCCGGGCCGCCTCGACCTTGGTGACCATGCCGCCGGTGCCGACGCCGGCCTTGCCCGCGCTGCCGATGGAGACGTGGGCGATGTCCGCAGGGCCGCGGACCTCCTCGATGCGGGTGGTGCCGGGCAGGGAGGGGTCGCCGTCGTAGAGGCCGTCCACGTCGGACAGCAGCACCAGGAGGTCGGCCCGTACGAGGTGGGCGACGAGGGCGGCCAGGCGGTCGTTGTCGCCGAAGCGGATCTCGTCCGTGGCGACCGTGTCGTTCTCGTTGACGACGGGCAGCGCACCCATGGCGAGCAGCTGGTCCAGGGTCCGGTAGGCGTTGCGGTAGTGCGCCCGCCGGCTGGTGTCGTCGGTGGTGAGCAGGACCTGTCCGACGCGGATGCCGTAGCGGGCGAAGGAGGCGGTGTAGCGGGCGACGAGCAGGCCCTGCCCGACGCTGGCGGCGGCCTGCTGCCGGGCCAGGTCCTTGGGGCGGCGGCGCAGGCCGAGCGGGGAGAGGCCGGCGGCGATGGCTCCGCTGGAGACGAGGACGATCTCCTTCTCGCCGCCGCCGCGCGCCTTGGCCAGGACGTCCACCAGGGCGTCCACCCGGTCGGCGTCGAGGCCGCCCGCCGCCGTGGTCAGGGAGGAGGAGCCGACCTTGACCACGATCCTGCGGGCGTCCACGACACCTTGCCTAGCCGCTGACACGTCTGTCCCCTTGCCCCTTGCCGAATGCCTGTGACCTCAATCTACGGGGTGGCCGGGAGGGGCTGCGCGGGGGTTTCAGACCCTGGACGAACCACCCGGACCGGCCTGCCCGCCCGGGCCGGTGCGCCCGCCCTGACCGGCGTGCCCGCCCGGACCGCCCCCGTCCGCCCGCACGGGTTCCGGTTCCGCCTCCCCCTCCCGGGCGGCGCCCGGGACGAGGATCCTGCGGGAGAGCAGGTAGGTGAAGGGGATGGCCACGACCGCCGCGACCAGCGGGGCGATCCGCGTGTCGAGGCCGGCCCAGGTCACCAGGGCGTACAGCCCCACCGACTGGACGACGTAGTTGGTGACGTTCGTCAGGGGGAAGAGGAGGAACTTCTTCCAGGTGGGGCGGGTGCGGTAGGTGAAGTAGGTGTTCATGAAGAACGAGCCGACCATCGAGAGCAGGAAGGCGAGGGTGTAGGCGGCGAAGTACGGCATCCAGGGGTGCAGGAGCAGGTACAGCAGGTAGAAGGTGCCGGTGTTGACGGCTCCCACGAGGCCGAAGCGCAGGAGCTGGCCGAGCTGTTGCCTTCTGCTCATGTGGTGCTGCGCTCCGCGCTGTGCTCGACGGCCGTCGCCTCGGCGACCGGGCCGGACCTCCCCGGTTCCGCGGTCAGCGCCACGCGCGGGACGGGGTCGGAGCCGTGGGCTTCCTTCACCAGGAAGTGCGGCCGCCGCTTGGTCTCATAGTAGATGCGGCCGATGTACTCGCCGATCAGACCGAGCATGATCATGTGGACGCCGCCGAGCCCCACGATGATCGCCACGAGGGTGACGTACCCGGGTGACTCGACGCCGTTGGTCATCGCCGCGACCGTGATCCACAGCGCGTAGAGCCCGGTCAGGGCCATCAGCGACACGCCGAGCCAGATGGCCGCCCGCAGCGGCCGGTTGTTGAAGGAGATCAGGCCGTCCATGCCGTAGTTCAGCAGGGCGCCGAACTTCCACTTCGTCTCGCCGGCCTCGCGCTGCGCGTTGCGGTAGTCGAAGTGGACCGTGTCGAAGCCGATCCAGGAGAACAGGCCCTTGGAGAAGCGGTTGTACTCCGGCAGCGACAGCAGCGCGTCCACCGCCGGACGCGAGAGCATGCGGAAGTCGCCGACCCCGTCGGCCAGTTCCACGTCCACCCAGCGGTTGACCCCGCGGTAGTACAGCCGGCTGAGTACGGAGCGGACCTTCTTGTCCCCCTCGCGCGAACGGCGGGCGATGATCTGGTCGTGCCCCTGCCGGTGGTGCTCCAGCATCGTGGCGATGAGCTCCGGCGGGTGCTGGAGGTCGGCGTCCATGATCACGACGGCGTCGCCGGTGGAAACGCGCAGACCGGCGAGCATGCCGGCCTCCTTGCCGAAGTTGCGGCTGAACGAGACGAAGCGGGTCCGCTCGCCGTGCTCGGCCGCGATCTTCCGCAGTTTGCGCAGCGTGCCGTCGCAGCTTCCGTCGTCGACGTAGCAGACCTCGTAGTCGACGGGGAGGGCGTCCAGGACCCTGCGGATCTCCACGTCGAAGCTGTCGATGACGGCTTCTTCGTTGAAGCAAGGGACAACTACGGACAGCTTGGTCATGAACACATCCTGCTGGGTCCGAACGGGTGATTGCCGACGACCGGACCTGCCACTCACCTCTTCCCCAGAACCCGCATGCCGAGGGTCGGCCTGCCTGAGTCGAGTGCGGTACGCGGTAGCTTTGACTGGATAAGCGGAATCAGCTGAGCGAAACGAATCGAAGGGATCGAGGTGCACGTGCCCGACGTCTCCGTGGTCGTCATCGTCTACAACGACGCAGAGCGTCTGTCGACAGCAGTCCAGTCGGTTTTGGACCAGACCCTGCACGGGGTCGAGGTCGTGATCGTCGACGACTGCAGCAAGGACAGGTCCTTCACCGTCGCCCAGGAACTGGAAGCCGCGCACCCGGGGAAAGTGCGCGCGTTCCAACTTCCGGAGAACAGTGGGGGCTGCGGCGCCCCGCGCAACCACGGCATCGCGCAGGCCACCGGCACCTACGTCATGTTCCTGGACAGCGACGACGTGCTGGAGCGCAACGCCTGCCGGAACATGCTCGACGCCGCCGAGCGGACCGGCTCCGACCTGGTCTCGGGCATGTGCGTGCGCGTGCACCTCGAAAACCGGTGGGGCAAGACCACCGAGTGGTACCCGTGGATCTACTCGCGCACGCGCACGCTGGAGTCGATCACCGAGTTCCCCGACCTGCTGGTCTACGACACCCTCTCCACGAACAAGTGCTACCGGCGCTCGTTCCTGCTGGAGCAGGGCCTGCAGTTCCCGGTCGGCATCCACTACGAGGACCTGCTGTTCTCGGCGCAGGCGTACGTGGCGGCCCGTCGCATCACGCTGATCCCGAACCACGTCTACTTCTGGAACGTGATCGAGAAGGCCTCCGCCAAGTCGATCAGCAACCGGCGCCACGAGATCGCGAACTTCGTCCACCGGATGGAGATCCACCGCCGGGTGGACGAGCTGCTGGCCTCCAAGGGCCACACCGACATCAAGTCCGCGAAGGACGCCAAGTTCCTCAAGCACGACCTGGTGCTGCACCTGCGCGACCTGCCCCTGCTGGGCGACGCGTACCGCCAGGAGTTCGCCCGCCTGGCCAACGGCTACCTCGCCGGGATCGACCCGGCCGCGTACGACAACGTCACGCACCTCCAGGCGATCTGCGCCTACCTGCTCGGCAAGGAGGACTGGGACAACCTGCTCCCGGCCGCCGACGCCATGACGAACAAGGGCCGGCTCTCCTCCCCCCTCGCCGAGCGCGACGGCCGCATCTACTGGTGCGCGCAGCACATCGACGACCCGGCCGACACCGAGGCCCGGCGGATACTGGACGTCACCGGGGACGGCTTCCACACCACCCCGCTCTCCTCGCTCCAGCTGGGCAACCGCCTCACCTCCTACGCGGACGACGGCCGCGGCACCGTCACGCTGTCCGGCGCCGTCGTGAACCCGCTGGGCCGCATCCGGCCCGACACGGAGCTGACCGCCTCGCTCGAATTCCGGGCCCGCCGGCAGATCGGCGTCCGCTCGTTCAGTTTCCCGGTGGCAACCGTGCGCCACGCCGGTGACACGATCGAGTGGAGCGGCAGCGCCGACATCGGCGGCACCGTCCGCCCGCTCGGCATCATCGACGCCGTGTGGGACGTCCGGCTCCGGCTGAACGCCGGGCGCGACCGCATCACGACCCGCGTGTCGGTCGGCGGGGTCGACCTGGAGTCGGCGTCCCGGCTGCGCGTGCGCCCGCGGCTGACCCGGCTGGTCTCCGACCGCTTCGAGCCGGAGGTCACCAAGAAGGGCAACCTCTCCTACGTCCTGACCGCCGAGGGCGCCGCGGCCGTCCGCACCCAGACGCTGATCAACAACGCCATACACGGCAAGGCCGCCGGAGTGGTCAAGCGGGGCCTGCGCAAGGCCCTGCGGACCCGCCGGAACATGGGCTCGGGCGAGCAGAAGGTGAAGCTCTACCACGAGGTCTTCTCGAAGCTGCCCGTCAAGAAGGGCACGGTCGTCTTCGAGAGCCACATGGGCAAGCAGTACAGCGACAGCCCCAAGGCGATCTACGAGGAGATGGTCCGCCAGGGCGTCCCCTTCGAGGCGATCTGGTCGTACGCGGGCAAGCCCACCGGCTTCCCCAAGGAGGCCACTCTGGTCCGGCGCTGGAGCTGGCCCTACCTGCGGGCGCTGGCCCAGGCCGAGTTCTGGGTGGACAACCAGGGCTTCCCGCTGGCCCTCGCCAAGCGCCCGGGCACCACCTACATCCAGACCTGGCACGGTTCCGCGCTCAAGCGGATGGGCTTCCACGAGCCCCGCACCAAGGCGCAGGGACGGGCCGGCCAGGACCGGTTCCAGGCGGCCGTCGACCGCTTCGACCACTTCCTGATCCGCTCGGAGCACGACACCCGCACCCTCGCCAAGGGCTTCCGGCTGCGCGACGAGGTGCTGCTGCGCACCGGGTACCCGCGCAACGACGCCCTCGTCGAGGCGCACCGGTCCGAGGCGCAGAGCGGCGAGCGGGTGCGCGGCCCGCTCGCGGCGGAGCTGGGCATCGACCCGGAGAAGAAGGTGCTGCTGTACGCGCCGACGTTCCGGGCGAACGCGGACGGCGCGGTCGAGGGCTTCGAGTTCCCCTTCGACGTGGAGGAGTTCGCGGACCGGCTCGGGGACCGTTTCACCCTGCTGGTGCGGACCCACTACCTCAACAGCGTCTCCCTCCCGCCGTCCGTCGCGGGCCGGGTCGTCGACGTGTCGCGGCACCACGACATCACCCCGCTGCTGGCCCTCGCCGACGGTCTCATCACCGACTACTCGTCCGTGATGTTCGACTACGCGGTCCTGGACCGGCCGATGCTGTTCTTCGCGTACGACTACGAGAAGTACGCCACCGACATCCGCGGCACGTACTTCGACCTGAAGGAGAAGGCCCCGGGCCCGGTGGTGGCCACGGCGGACGAGCTGCTGCAGGCGCTCTCCGCCTTCGAGGAGGCGGACGCCAAGTACGCCGAGGCCCGCCAGCGCTTCCTCACCGAGTTCGGCGAGTACGACCGCGGGGACGCCGCGCGCCAGATCGTCGAGAAGTTCTTCACCAGGAGCGGCAAGTGAGCCAGCAGACCGCCACCCCGGGCGGCCGTGACATCTTCCTCGTCTCCAACAACGTCGACGAGCTCGGCGGCGTGACCACCTGGTCGCACCAGATGGCCCGGCTGTTCACCGACCGCGGCCACCGGGTGCACATCGTCGGCATCGCCCCGGTCGCCGAGGAGATCCGGCAGAAGTTCCCCGCGGACCTGCCGTACGCGACGACGACCCTGTACGCGTCCCAGCCTCCGCCCGCGCGCCGGCTGCAGGGGCTCAAGGGCCGGCTGAACGCACCCGAACGGCGCCGCCAGTCGGCCCGGCGCTCCCTGATGCGGGCCAAGGCGGAGCAGCTGAGCGAACTGTTCCGGGCGGCCGCACCGGGCGCCGTGGTCATCGTCACCCAGGTCTGGGCGATGGAGTGGGTGGCGCTCGCCGACACCAAGGGGCTCAGCGTCATCGGCATGAGCCACGAGTCGTTCGAGGCCAGCCAGAAGTCCAGCCGCGGCGACCGCGTCCGCCGCCACTACCGCGAGGCGGACCGGCTGCTGGTGCTGACCGCCGAGGACGCGGACCTGTGGATCCGGGCGGGCATGGAGAACGTCGGCAGCATGCCGAACCCGCTGCCCTTCATGCCGGAGCAGCCCGCTCCGCGCACGGAGAAGGTCGTCGCCAGCGTCGGCCGCCTCGCGTTCGAGAAGGGCGTCGACCTGCTGCTCGACGCGTGGGCGGACGCCGCCCCGCACCACCCCGACTGGGTCCTGCGGATCTACGGCGCGGGCATCGAGGAGCCGACGCTGCGGGCGCACTGCTCCTCACTGGGGCTGGACGACTCCGTGGAGTGGATGGGCAGTACGGACGACGTGCTGGGCGCGCTGCGCGGGGCCTCGGTCTTCGCGCAGGCCTCGCGGGCCGAGGGCTTCCCGATCACCCTGCTGGAGGCGATGGCGGCGGGCGTCCCGGCCGCGGCCTTCGACTGCGCGCCGGGCGTACGGGAGATCGTCACGCACGGCGAGGACGGCCTGCTGGCCCGGCTGGGCAACACCATGGAGCTGGCCGGCCACCTGCACGCCCTGATGGCGGACCGCGAACTGTGCGACCGGCTCGGCGAGTCGGCCTTCCGCTCGGTGCAGCGCTACTCCAGCGCCGGGATCACCGACCGGTGGGAAGAACTGTTCTCCTTCCTGGAGCGCTGACCTCGCCGGAGCGCCGACCCGCCCCGGACACGACGGAGCCGCCCGCCCCCCCCCCCCCCCGGGGGGGGGGGGGCGGCCCGGCCGGGGGGGGGGGGGGGCGGGGGGGGGGCCCCCCCGCCCCCCCGCGGGGGGAGCACTAGCGGGCGGCGGG